>CALMNS010000586.1 GCA_937871635.1 uncultured Solirubrobacter sp. | reverse complement strand
CCCCGAGGCCTTCCTCGCCGACGTGCCCGACGCCCTCGAGCGGGTGGCGCGGCGCTACGCGCGCACGCACGGCCCGTTCACCGGGGACGAGCTCAAGGCCCGCTACGGGATCGACCTCACCCCGGTGCTGGCCGGGCTCGAGCGCGCGGGCGAGCTCATGCGCGGTGAGCTGCGCCCCGGTGGGTCGGAGCGCGAGTGGTGCGACCCCGAGGTCCTGCGCCGGCTGCGGCGCGCCTCGCTCGCCGCCCTGCGCAAGGAGATCGAGCCGGCCGACCAGCGGGCGCTCGCGCGCTTCGCCCCGAGCTGGCAGGGCGTCGACCGCCACCCCCCGGGCGGCGCGGGGATCGACCGGCTGCGCGAGGCGCTCATCCCGCTGCAGGGCCTGCCGCTGCCCGCCGAGGTCTGGGAGCGCGACGTCCTGCCGCGCCGCGTCGGGGCCTACTCGCCGTCGTGGATGGACCAGCTCTGCGCGGCGGGCGAGGTCGTGTGGATCGGCGCGGGGGCACTCGGGCGGCGCAGTGGCCGGGTCGCCCTCTACTTCCGCGAGGACCTCGCGCTGCTCGGCCCGCCGCCCAACCGCAGCGCCGACGCCCCGGAGGACGGGGTCCACGCCCGCATCCGCGAGCGGCTCGCCCGGGGTGCCTGCTTCTTCACCGACCTGCTCGTCGACGTCGCCGGCGTCCCCGCCGAGGAGATCCAGGAGGCCCTGTGGGACCTCGCCTGGGCGGGCGAGGCGACGAACGACGCCTTCTCCCCGCTGCGCTCCGGCAAGCTCACGACGCAGGCGTCCCAGCGCGCCCGTGCCGACCGGGCGGCCGCCTCGCGGCGGCGCTTCGGGGCGCGGCGCTCCGCCGCCCAGCCCACCGTGCAGGGGCGCTGGTCGCTGACCGCGGGGCTGTTCGGCGAGGGGGCGGTCGACCCCACCGCCCGCCGGCGCGCCCAGGCCGAGCTCCTGCTCGAGCGCTACGGCATCGTCACCCGGGAGCAGGTCCTCGCCGAAGGGATCCCGGGCGGCTTCTCCTCCCTCTACGACCAGTTCGCCGCGCTCGAGACGCTCGGCGTCTGCCGCCGCGGCTACTTCATCGAGGGCCTCGGGGGCGCGCAGTTCGCCCTTCCCGGCGCGGTCGAGCGGCTGCGCGGCCAGCGCGACGACGACGCCGCGCCGCCCGTCGTCCTCGCCGCGACGGACCCCGCCCAGGTCTACGGGGGCGTCCTCAAGTGGCCCACCGCGGGCGAGACGCGGGCCCCCTCGCGGCAGGCGGGCGCCTACCTCGTCCTCGCCGGCGCCGAGCCCGTCCTTTACGTCGAGCGCGGCGGCAAGGGCCTGCAGATGCTCGTGGAGGCGACGGACGAGCGCGTCGGCCCGGCCCTCGAGGCCCTCGCCGACGGCGTGCGCCGCGGACGGCTCCCGAAGAAGCTCGGCATCGAGCGGGTCAACGGCGAGCCCGTGGTGGGCTCGCCGCTCGAGCCGACGCTGCTCGAGTTCGGCTTCCGCTCGGGCACGCGGAAGCTCACGCTGACCGCCTAGGAGGCGTAGGCGGCGAGGAACACGCGCACGCCCTCGTCGGCGTACCGGTCAAGGTCGCGCTCGTCGCCGCGCGCCTCGCCGCCCGGCCGGCTCATCGCCTCGTTGAGCGGGACGGAGAGGATCAGCCAGTTGAAGTGCTGGGCGGCGAGGCGGGGGTCGTCGACGCGGAGCAGGCCGCGCTCGGCGAGCGTCGTGAACCAGCCGGCGAACTGGGCGTACGCCTGCTCGGGCCCGGCGGCGTACCACGCGCGGGCGACGTCGGGGAACCGCTCGGCCTCACCGATCACCGTCCGGCGCAGGCGGATCAGGTGCGGCTGCATCACGCTGGCGAGATAGGCCCGGGCGAACGCGCCCAGGTCGCGTGCGAGGTCCTGGCTCCCCGGGATCGCCTCGGCGAGCCCGGCGACGGCGTCGTCGGCCCGGCTCATGTCGCCGGTGAGGAGCTCGATGAACAGCCGCTCCTTACTCCCGAAGTGCTTGTAGACCGTCTGCTTGGAGACGCGGGCGAGGGCGGCGACGTCGTCCATGCTCGTGCCGACGTAGCCCCGCTGGAGGAAGAGCTCGCGCGCGGCGTCGACGATCTCCGCCCGCTTGCGCGCGGAGCGGCCCTCGGGAGGGGCCGGAACCGGGCCGTGGCCCGGGTCGCGGCGCCGTTCGCGCCCGGTGGTCGCCTCCATGACCACAGAGTACTGGACGGATCAGTACCGGTGGAGTACCGTACCGTCCAGTCCAGGTCCAGTCCAGTCCGCCGCGAAAGATCCTGAGGGAGACGAGATGCACCCCACTGCCGACACCGCTGCCACCGCCACCCTCGTCGTTCCGGGCGCCGAGCTCCACTACGAGGTCCGGGGCACCGGCCCGCTGCTCGTGCTCGTCGGCGCCCCGATGGACGCCGCGGCCTTCGCGCCGCTCGCCGAACGACTGTGCGCCGACCACACCGTGCTGACCACCGATCCCCGGGGCATCCACCGCAGCCGGGTCGACGATCCCGACGCCGACTCCACGCCCGAGCTGCGCGCCGACGACCTGTCGCGGCTCATCGCCCACCTCGACGCCGGCCCGGCGACGGTCTTCGGCTCGAGCGGCGGGGCGGTCACCGCGCTCGCGCTCGTCCAGGCCCACCCCGAGCGGGTGCGGACGGTCGTCGCGCACGAGCCGCCGCTCAACGAGCTGCTCGACGACCGCGACGAGCTCCGGGCCGGTACGGAGGCGATGTGCGCCGCCTACCTCGCCGGCGACGTGGTGGGGGCCTGGACCCGCCTGTTCGCCCAGGCGAACATCCCCGTCCCGCCCGAGGCGGTGGCCGAGCTGTTCGGCGGCGAGCGCGACCCGCAGGTCGTCGCCGACGAGCGCTTCTGGTTCGCCCACGAGCTGCGCCCCACGACCTGGTGGCAGCCGGACCTCGCCGCGCTCCGCTCGGTGCCCGCCCGCGTGATCGTCGGCATCGGCGAGGAGTCGTCCGGCCAGGAGTGCGACCGCACGTCCCGGGCCCTCGCGGCCGCGCTCGGCGTCGAGCCGACGCGCTTCCTCGGCGACCACACCGGCTTCGTCGACGATCCCGACGCCTTCGCCGTGCGGCTGCGGACCGTCCTCGTGGAATGACCCGCCGGATGGCCTAAGTGCCGAAACCGGGTCAGGATTCAGGTACGGTGAGGCCATGAGCGTCACCGACGAGCTACTCGAGAACAACAAGGCCTACGCGGAGGGCTTCGACAAGGCCGACCTGCCGATGCCCCCCGCCAAGAAGATCGCGATCGTCGCCTGCATGGACGCGCGGTTGATCCCGACGAGGCTGCTCGGCCTGCAGGAGGGCGACGCGCACGTCATCCGCAACGCCGGCGGGGTGATCACCGACGACGAGGTCCGCTCGCTGGCCATCTCCCAGCGCCTGCTGGGGACGGAGGAGATCCTCCTCATCCACCACACGGACTGCGGCATGCTCACCTTCACCGACGACGAGTTCAAGCGGTCGATCCAGGAGGACACCGGCATCAAGCCCGCGTGGGCCGCCGAGTCGTTCCCCGACGTCGACGAGGACGTCCGCCAGTCGCTGGCCCGCGTGAACGCGAGCCCGTTCATCCCGAAGAAGGACTCCGTGCGCGGCTTCGTCTACGAGGTTGAGACCGGGAAGCTTCGCGAAGTGCGCTAGCGGGAAGCCTGAAGCATCGCGATGGACCTTCCCCAGGCTCGCGATTGAAAGAACGGCGGGGCGGCGGGCCATCGGGCCCGCCGCCCCGCTCGTACCTTCACTCGAGATGCCAGAGGGCGACACGATCCACTACGCCGCGAACCGGATCCGGCCCGTGCTCGCGGGCCACGTCCCCGACGCGCTCGAGACGCCGCACCGCCGCTTCGCCCGCGACCGCTGGCCCGAGCGGCTCGGCGGGCGAACCGTCGAGTCCGTCGACGCCCACGGCAAGCACCTCTTCCTGCGCTTCGAGGGCGGGCTGACGATCCACTCGCACCTGCGCATGAGCGGCTCCTGGCGGGTGCTGGATTGGGCCACCCGCCCGCCCGGCCGCCCGCCCGGCCGCTCGACCTGGCTGCGGATCCGCCGCGGGCCCAAGGAGGTCCTGCAGTTCAACGGCCCGGTGCTCGAGCTCATGACGGAGTCGCGCACCCGCTTCGACCAGCGGATCGCCGGGCTCGGACCGGACATCCTCGCGCCCGACGCCTTCGACTACGAGCGCTTCCTGCGGCGGCTGCGCCAGGACGACCCGACGCGGCCGATCGGCGACACGATGCTCGACCAGCGGATCCTGGCCGGCATCGGGAACCTCTGGAAGGTCGAGGGGTGCTTCCAGGCGCGAATCGACCCGTGGCGCCCGGCCGGCACCGTGTCCGATCAGGAGGCGATCGCGATCGTGGACGCCTGCCGGCCGCGGATGCAGCGCTCGGCGCGCGACGGCAACCAGACGCGCTTCAAGCGGATCTACGGCAAGGCGCGCCAGCCCTGCCCGCGGTGCGGGCCCGTGTCGCGCATCGAGGTCCGCGGCCAGTGGGACGACAACCGCCCGACCTACTGGTGCCCCCGGTGCCAGACGTGAGCGTCAAGCGCGTCGGTCACAAGGGCGCCGACGCCATCGCCCCGGGCAACACCCCCGCCTCCTTCGACGCCGCGCTGGCCGCGGGCGTCGACATGATCGAGTTCGACGTCCTGCCGGTCGACTGGCGGGCGCCCGAGACGACCCGGCTCGTCCTCGCCCACGACTACGCCCACGACCTGGACCACGTGTCGTCCTTCGAGGAGGGGCTGGCCCACCTGACCGGCCCCGCGTTCGACGGGATCGAGCTCGACGTGGACCTCAAGGTGCCCGGCTGCGAGCGGCGGGTGGTAGAGGCGCTGCGCGAGCACGACCTGATCGAGCGCTCGCTGGTCTCGTCGCAGTTCATGCGGTCGCTGACGGCGGTGCGCGAGCTCGAGCCCGGGCTCCGGCTGGGGTGGTCGGTCCCGCGCGCAAAGCGCGACTACACGAAGTCGCTCGTCTGGATCCTGCCCGCCATGGCCGCCCTCACCGTGCTCAAGCGGACCCTCCCGCGGAGCGCCGCCCGCGCGCTCGGCGGGGGCCGCACGGACGCCCTGATGGTCCACCACCGGCTCGTGGGGGAGCCCCTCGTCCGGGCCGTGAAGGCGGCGGGGGGCGACCTCTACGTGTGGACGGTGGACGACGCGGCGGCCATCCAGCGGTTCTCCGAGCTCGGGGTCACCGGCGTGATCACCAACGACCCGCGCCTGTTCGGGGTCCGCGACGCCTCGCCGGCCTAGCCCTCGACGCCATCTCACCTACGATTCGGTGGGATGCTCGCCTCGACACAGGACACCGTCGAGCTGCTGGCCGGCGTCCCGGCCTTCGAGGAGCTCGAGCCGGCCGACCTGGCCCGCGTGGCCGCGGTCGCCGTGCCCCGTGGCTTCGCCCGCGGCGAGCGCGTGTTCCGCGAGGGCGACGACTCCGACACGTGCTACGTCGTGCGCACGGGGCACGCCCGGGCGATCCGCGAGCACTCCGACGGCCGCCAGCTCACCCTGGCCACCTTCGGGCCCGGGGACATCTTCGGGGAGCTCGCGATGTTCGACGACGAGCGCCGCTCGGCCACCGTCGAGGCGATCGACGCGCTCCAGGCGATCGCGGTGCTCGGCTCGGACATGCGGCGCCTGATGGGCGAGCACCCCGACATCGCCGTCAAGCTGGTCATCGCGCTGGGGCGGAGGCTGCGGGCGGCCAACGAGCGGCTCGCGCGCCAGTCGTTCCAGACCGTGCAGAGCCGGGTGGCCGGCGTGCTCGGCCAGCTCGTCGAGCAGAGCCTGCGCGAAGCGCAGTCGCGATCCCAGGACCCCACCGCGGACGAAGGCGGCGTCCTCGTCACCGCCACCCAGGCCGAGCTCGCCCAGCTCGCGGGCTCCTCGCGCGAGTCGGCCAGCCGCTTCCTCGCCGTCCTCGAGCGCGCCGGCGTCATCAGCCAGGGACGCGGGCGGCTCGTGGTGCACGATCCCGACGCGCTCGAGGGCTATGTCTACTGAGCGCGAGACCTCCCACGGCGGGGTGGTCGTGCGGGGGGAGGAGGTCGTGGTCATCACCCCGCGCCGCTCGCGGGCGCTGGGGCTGCCCAAGGGCGGCCCCGAGGACGGGGAGGTCGGCTGGCAGACCGCCCAGCGCGAGGTGCGCGAGGAGACGGGGCTGATCGCCGAGCACGTCTCCGAGCTCGGCGAGGTCACCTACTGGTACCGGCGCGGCGGGCGGAGGATCTTCAAGACGGTTCACTTCCACCTGTTCCGCTACGTCTCGGGCTCCACCGACGACCACGACCACGAGGTCGACGAGGCCCGCTGGATGCCCCTCGCCGAGGCGCGGACCGCGCTCTCCTACCCCGGCGAGCGGGAGATGGTCGAGCGCGCGATGGCCCTCATGCCGCTCGACTGAGTAGCATCGCGCCACCGATGCAGGCGCTGAACTTCTACTCCACCGTGTTCGCCGACCAGATGAAGCGGGGCCGCAAGACGGCCACGATCCGTCTCGGCGACAAGTCCCACAAGTACCGCAAGAACCAGGTGGTGCTCGTCACCGTGGGGTACCAGTACTCACCGCGCGAGAAGCTCTTCCAGGCGGTGATCGACAACGTCGAGGTCAAGCGGATCCGCGAGCTCTCCCCGCGCGAGATCGAGCACGACAACCCGGAGTTCCGCGGCACGGACCAGCTCATCCCCTTCCTCCAGCAGATCTACGACAAGGAGGTCGGCCCGGAGGACACGGTGACCGTCGTCCGCTTCTCCCAGGTCATCGAGAACCCGCCCGACCTGCAAGACCGGCTGCGCGGGGTGGGCGGCGCGCAAAACTGATAGCGACGCGGCGCTTCGCGTCCGCGGGGCGACTGGCACTCGCGTGAACGGAGTGCCAAGCGGCTCTTGAAGTCCGGTGCCGGATTGGTATCGTCGCGGCGTAGTTGGCACTCAGGCAGTTCGAGTGCCAGGCTCACCGCACAATCCACCTGGAGGTACCATGAATCTCAAGCCCCTGGGCGATCGTCTGATCGTCAAGGCGCTCGACGAGGAGCAGACGACGGCATCCGGCCTCGTGCTCCCCGACACCGCCAAGGAGAAGCCCCAGAAGGGCGAGGTCCTCGCCGTGGGCGAAGGCCGGTACGACGACGAGGGCGAGAAGCGCATCCCGCTCGACGTCGCCGTGGGCGACGAGGTCCTCTACTCCAAGTACGGCGGCACCGAGATCAAGGTCGACGGCGAGGACCTGCTGGTCCTGCGCGAGTCCGACGTCCTCGCCAAGGTCCAGTCCTAGAGAGGTACAGACACACATGGCTCACAAGGAACTCAAGTACGACGTCGAGGCCCGCAACGCGCTCGAGCAGGGCGTCAACGCGGTCGCCAACGCGGTCAAGGTCACGCTCGGCCCCAAGGGCCGCTACGTGGTCCTCGACAAGAAGTTCGGCGCCCCGACGATCACCAACGACGGCGTGACCATCGCTCGCGAGATCGAGGTCCAGGACGTCTTCCAGAACCAGGGCGCCCAGCTCGTGCGCGAGGTCGCCACGGCGACGAACGACGTCGCGGGCGACGGCACCACCACGGCGACCGTGCTCGCGCAGGCGATCGTCAAGCAGGGCCTCAAGAACGTCGCGGCCGGCGCCAACCCGCTCGCGCTCAAGAAGGGCATCGAGAAGGCCGTCGACCAGGTCGTCGAGCACATCGGCCAGCAGTCCAAGGAGGTCTCCGGCAAGGACCAGATCGCCCGCGTGGCGACGATCTCCGCCGGCGACGAGGAGATCGGCGACGTGATCGCCGACGCCATCGAGAAGGTCGGCAAGGACGGCGTCGTGAACGTCGAGGAGGGCCAGACCTTCGGCATGGACCTCGAGTTCACCGAGGGCATGCAGTTCGACAAGGGCTACATCTCGCCCTACATGGTCACCGACCAGGAGCGCATGGAGGCGGTCCTCGAGGACCCCTACGTCCTCATTGCCAACCAGAAGATCGGCTCCGTGCGGGACATCCTCCCCGTGCTCGAGCAGGTCATCCAGTCCGGCAAGTCGCTGCTGATCATCGCTGAGGACGTCGAGGGCGAGTCCCTGGCGACCCTGGTGGTCAACAAGCTGCGCGGCACCTTCACCGGCGTCGCGGTCAAGGCCCCGGGCTTCGGCGATCGCCGCAAGCGCATGCTCGAGGACATCGCGATCCTCACGGGCGCCGAGGTCATCACCGAGGAGATGGGCCTCAAGCTGGAGAACACGCAGGTCTCCCAGCTCGGCCGTGCCCGTCGCATCGTGGTCGGCAAGGACAACACGACCATCGTCGACGGCGCGGGTGACGCGGACGCCATCAAGGGCCGCATCAACCAGATCAAGGGCGAGGTCGAGAACACCGACTCCGACTTCGATCGCGAGAAGCTCCAGGAGCGCCTGGCCAAGCTGTCGGGCGGCGTCGCCGTCGTCAAGGTCGGCGCGGCCACCGAGACGGAGATGAAGGAGAAGAAGCATCGCGTCGAGGACGCGCTGCAGGCGACCCGCGCGGCCCTCGAGGAGGGCATCGTCCCCGGCGGCGGCGTCGCACTGCTGCAGGCCGCATCGGCCATCGACACCGACTCGGTGTCGATCGACGACGAGAAGACGGGCATGCGCATCATCCTGCGCGCGCTCGAGGAGCCGCTCCGCCAGATCGCGGAGAACGCCGGCCTCGAGGGGTCCGTCGTGGTCAACGAGGTCCGCAAGTCCGAGGACGGCAACGGCCTCAACGCGCAGACCGAGGAGTACGTCGACCTCGTCTCCGCGGGCGTCATCGACCCCGCCATGGTCACCCGCTCGGCGCTGCAGAACGCCGCGTCGATCGCCAAGAACATCCTCACCACCGAGGCGATCGTCGCCGAGGTCGAGGACGAGGGCGCGGCCGCCGGCGGCGGCGGCATGCCCGACATGGGCGGTATGGGCGGCATGATGTAGCCAGCCCGCCGCGGCGCTCGACGCGCGCGGCGGATGGGTGCAGCACCCGAGGGGCCCGGCGTTCGCGCCGGGCCCTTCTGCGTTTGGGGTAGTGCCCAGCCGTGCGCCTCTACCCCTCCGTCCCGGCTTCGCTGGCCCGGACCGCGGCCCTCGACGCCGCGCTCGTTCTGCTCCTGCTCCTGTTCGCGTGGCTCGGCTTCAAGGTCCACGACGCCGTCTCCGAGCTCACCTCGCTCTCGCGCGGGGTGGTCGACGCCGGCACCCAGACGCAGGAGGCGCTGCGCCGGGCGGGCGACGCGGTGGGCGCGGTGCCGATCGTCGGCGACCAGCTCGCGGGCAGCCTCCGGGACGCCGGCGCGGACACGGGC
>CALMNS010000585.1 GCA_937871635.1 uncultured Solirubrobacter sp. | reverse complement strand
CCGGCGGCGTCAGGCCGGCCGCCGCGAGCCGGGCCAGAGCGAGCGGGCGCGCGCACGAGGTGGCGACCGCCACCACCGGCAGGGCGAGGACGTCCGCCGCGCCAGGGAGGGCGACCACCCCACCCGTGTCCGCGATCTCCGCCTCGAGCAGGAACGCCGCCTCCTCGTCGACCGCCTCGGGCGCGACGTGCTCGGCGACCAGCTCCTTCGCGGGCCGGCCGTGGTTGGCGGCCTGGATCGCGCCGCCGTCGAGGCCGTGCCGCTCGCCCCACCTCGCCCACGCCCGCGTGGTGGCGGCCATCGAGTCGACCAGCACGCCGTCGAGGTCGGAGATCACGGCAGTGAAGGGCATGCGCCGCGCAGGCTGGCATAGTCGGGTGCTCCAGTGAGCGACGGCTCGGCCCTCACCGACCTCGTCATCGTCTCCGGCCTCTCCGGGGCGGGGAAGTCGTCGGCCATGCAGGTCTTCGAGGACGCGGGGTACTTCTGCGTGGACAACCTCCCCGCGGAGATGATCCGGTCGCTCGCGGACCTCTTCCTGCACGAGGGGTCCAAGGTGGAGCGCGCCTGCGTGGTCTCCGACCTGCGCGGCGGGGAGTTCTTCGACGCGCTGGCCAGCGTCCTGGACGCGCTGGGCACCGCCGGGATCGCGCACCGCGTCGTCTACCTCAGCGCCGACGAGCAGACCCTGCTCACCCGCTACAAGGAGACCCGCCGCCGGCACCCGCTCGCTCCGCACGGCTCGGTGGTGGACGGCATCCGGGCCGAGCAGCGGATGCTCGACCCGATCCGCGACCGCGCCGACGTCTTCATCGACACGAGCGGCCTGAGCGCCGCGATGCTCCGGCGCAAGGTCGCCGACGAGCTGCTCGCGCCCGCCGCTCCGGGCAAGCTCGCGGTGACCTTCCAGTCCTTCGGCCATAAGCACGGCCCGCCGCGCGACGCCGACCTGGCCTTCGACGTCCGCTTCCTGCCCAACCCCCACTACGAGCCCGGGCTGCGCCCGCTCACCGGCTTCGACTCGCGGATCGTCGAGTACGTGGCGCGCGACGGTCGCCTCGAGGAGCTCTATAGCCACCTGCTCCCGCTCCTGGACTACCTCTTGCCGCAGTACGTCGCCGAGGGCAAGGCGCACCTGGTGGTGGCCATCGGCTGCACGGGCGGGCGCCACCGGTCCGTCGCCATCGCCGAGCGGCTCGCCGCCCACTACGCCGGGCAGGGCGCCTACTTCGTCGAGGCGGCGCACCGCGACGTCGAGCGAGGCTCGGTGCGGCCGTGATCGACCGTCACCGACATGCTCGATCACACGACCGCGGACGAGGACGAGGACGAGGACGACGATCGTGATCGATCATGTCGGCTACGAGGTGGCGGACCTCGCCCGCGCCGGGCGCTTCTACGACGGGGTGTTCCACGCCCTGGGGATCCGGCGGCTGCACGACTCCGAGCGGCTGATCGGGTGGGGCGTCCAGGAGCCGACGTTCTGGCTGACCGCCCGCTCCGCGCCCGCGCCGGCCTACGGCCACGTGGCCTTCCGGGCGGTCGGCAAGGCGGCGGTCGACGCCGCCCACGCCGCCGGGGTGGCGGCCGGCGGGACGGACGACGGCGCGCCGGGCCCGCGGCCGCAGTACGGCCCGCGCTACTACGCGGGCTACCTCCGTGACCCCGACGGCCTCCGGGTCGAGGTCGTCGCCTCCGCGTAGTGCCCCGGCCGCGATCTGCGCCGGATCCTGGCCGCCACGGACGGGGCAGGTTGCGAGGCGGGGCACTTAGGTAGGGTCGGCGGCCGCAGCCAGCCAGCCAGGAGTCCGACCAGACAATGTCCGTACGGGTAGGGATCAACGGGTTCGGCCGCATTGGCCGCAACGTCTTTCGCGCCGCCCAGGAGCAGGGCGCCGACATCGAGTGGGTCGCCGTCAACGACCTGACCGACTCAGAGACGCTCGCCCACCTCCTCAAGTACGACTCGATCCTCGGGCCCTACCCCGGCAGGGTCGAGCGCTCCGAGCACGGGCTCACGGTGGACGGCACGGAGCTGCGCGTCCTGGCCGAGACGGACCCGGCCAAGCTGCCCTGGGGCGACCTGGGGGTGGACGTCGTCATCGAGTCCACGGGTCGCTTCACGAACCGCGACGACGCCGCCAAGCACCTCGACGGCGGCGCCAAGAAGGTCGTCATCTCCGCACCGGCCAAGGGCGAGGACGTCACCGTCTGCCTCGGGGTCAACTTCGACGACGCCTACGACGCCGGCGCCCATCACGTGATCTCGAACGCCTCCTGCACGACGAATTGCCTCGCGCCGGTGGCCAAGGTCGCGCACGAGTCGATCGGGGTCGTCCACGGGCTGATGACCACGATCCACGCCTACACGGCTGACCAGCGGCTGCAGGACATGCCGCACTCCGACCTGCGGCGCGCCCGGGCGGCGGCCATCAACCTGATCCCCGCCTCCTCGGGCGCCGCCCAGGCGGTCGGCCTGGTGGTGCCCGAGCTCAACGGGAAGCTGTCGGGCTTCGCGATCCGGGCGCCGGTCCCGACCGGCTCGGTCGTCGACCTCACCTTCGAGGCGAGCCGCGAGACGACGGTCGAGGAGGTCAACGACGCGCTCAAGGCGGCGGCCGACGGCCCGATGGCGGGGATCCTCGAGTACACGGAGGACCCGATCGTGTCCTCGGACATCGTCAAGAACCCGCACTCCGCGATCGTCGACGCCCAGCTGACGCTGGTCATGGACGGGACGCTGGTCAAGATCATCGCCTGGTACGACAACGAGTGGGGCTACTCGAGCCGCTGCGTGGACCTCGTCCAGCGCCTCCTCTAGAGCTCGATGCGGACCCTCGACGACCTCGAGGACGTGCGGGGGGAGCGCGTCCTCGTCCGCGTCGACTTCAACGTGCCGCTCGAACCGGGCCCGCCCGCCCGGATCACCGACGACGCCCGGATCCGGGCGGCGCTGCCGACCCTGCGCGAGCTGCGCGAGCGCGGCGCCCGGCTCATCCTCGCCGCCCACCTGGGGCGGCCCAAGGACCGCGAGCCCGAGCTGTCGCTCGCTCCGGCGGCCGAGCGGCTCGGCGAGCTCCTGGGCACCGAGGTCAGGCTGGCGCCCGAGGTGGTGGGGGAGGCGGCGCAGCGTCTGGCCGAGGGGCTCTCCGACGGCGAGGTCCTGATGCTCGAGAACGTCCGCTACGAGCCGGGCGAGACGAGGAACGACCCGGGGCTGGCCGAGGCGTTCGGGCGCCTCGCCGCGGTCTACGTCAACGACGCGTTCGGCGCCGCGCACCGCGCCCACGCCTCGACCGAGGGCGTCACCCACCACGTGCGCCAGGCGGTGGCGGGCCGGCTGCTCGAGCGCGAGGTCACCGTCCTCACCGGGATCCTCGAGGATCCCCGGCGCCCGCTCGTCGCCGTGGTCGGCGGCGCGAAGGTCACGGACAAGATCGGCGTCATCGACGCGTTCCTGCGCCGGGCGGACTCCATCCTCATCGGGGGCGCCATGTGCTTCCCGTTCTTCTCCGTCCAGGGGCATTCGGTGGGTGCCTCGCTCTGCGAGGAGGCGGGCATCGAGCCGGCACGCCGGGCGCTGGCCGAGGCGGGCCAGACCGGGGTGACGGGAGCGCTCGAGCTGCCGACCGACCTCGTGGCCGCCGCCCAGTTCTCCGCCGAGGCCGAGCCGCAGCCGCTCGACGGGGTGGACGTCCCGGAGGGGCTGATGGGGCTCGACGTGGGCCCGCGGACCGCCGCGCGCTACGCCGAGGTCATCGCCGGGGCCGGCACGGTGTTCTGGAACGGCCCCATGGGCGCCTTCGAGCTCGAGCCGTTCGCGGCGGGGACCCGCGCGGTCGCCGAGGCGGTGGCGGCGTCGGGTGCCACCACGGTGGTCGGCGGCGGGGACTCGGCCGCGGCGCTCGCCCAGTTCGGCCTCGACGAGGACGTCGACCACGTCTCCACGGGCGGCGGGGCGTCCCTGGAGCTCATCGAGGGTACGTCCCTCCCCGGCGTGGAGGCGCTCTCATGAACCCGGACCGGACCCCGCTGATCGCGGGCAACTGGAAGCTCAACAAGACGATCGCCGAGGCGGAGGCGTTCATCCAGTCACTGCTGCCGCGGGTCGGCGCGGTCGAGGACGTCGAGATCGTGATCTGCCCGCCGTTCCTGGCCCTGGCCGCGATGGTCGACTCGGCCCGCGGCTCCGCCGTCGGCGTCTACGCCCAGACGATGCACGAGGAGGACGCGGGCGCCTACACGGGCGAGGTGAGCGCGCCCATGCTCGCCGAGATCGACGTCGCCGGCGTGATCCTCGGGCACTCCGAGCGGCGCCAGCTCTTCGGGGAGACCGATCGGGCGCTCCAGCTCAAGCTCCCGCGCGCCCTCGAGGCCGGGCTCAAGCCGATCCTCTGCGTGGGGGAGACCGAGGAGGAGCGCGAGCGCGGCGACACGGAGCGCAAGCTCCGCCACCAGGTCCAGGAGGGGCTCGAGAAGGTGCCGGGCGAGCGCCTGCCGGAGGTGGTCATCGCCTACGAGCCCATCTGGGCGATCGGCACCGGGCTGGTGGCCAAGCCGGAGCAGGCCCAGGACGCCTGCGCCTTCGTGCGGGCCCTGGTGGAGGGCTTCGACAAGGGCGCCGCCGCGAAGGTCCGCGTCCTCTACGGCGGCTCGCTCAAGCCCGAGAACGCCGCCGAGCTGCTCGCGCTGCCCGACGTCGATGGTGCGCTGGTCGGCGGCGCCTCGACCGATCCCGCCGCGTTCGCGGAGATCGTCGAGATCGCCCGGCGGGTGCGCTCCGGGGCGGGCTGATGGCCGTGGGTCAGGTCTGCCTCGTCGTGCTCGACGGCTGGGGGCTCGCCCCCGAGGGGCCGGGCAACGCGGTCGCCCTGGCCGACACCCCGGTGTTCGACCGGCTCTGGGCGTCGGAGCCGCACACCACGCTGACGGCGATGGGCGAGGCGGTCGGCCTCCCGGCGGGGCAGATGGGCAACTCCGAGGTCGGCCACCTGAACCTGGGGGCGGGGGCCATCGTCCCGCAGGACCTCGCCCGGATCGACGCCGCGGTCGAGGACGGCTCGCTCGGCGAGGAGCCCAACCTGCGCGCGGCGCTGCGCGACGCGCCGAGGGTCCACCTCCTCGGGCTCGTCTCCGACGGCGGCGTGCACGCCTCGGACCGGCACCTGCGGGCGCTGATCGAGCTGGCCGCCGAGTGGGGCATCGAGGACCTGGTCGTCCACGCGTTCACCGACGGCCGCGACACGGCGCCCAAGGGCGGGGCCGGCTTCCTCGCTGAGGTGGAGGGCTGGTGCGCCGCGCTCGGCGTGGGACGCGTCGGGACCGTGGTCGGCCGGTATTTCGCCATGGACCGCGACGGCCGCTGGGACCGCGTCCAGCGGGCGTACGACCTGCTCGTCCACGGGCGCGGCGAGCACGCGGCGGCCAGCGCCGAGCAGGCCGCGCGCGACGCCTACGACCGCGACGAGACGGACGAGTTCATCGGGCCAACGGTGGTGGGCGGCGACCCCGAGGCCGTCCGCATCCGGGCGGGCGACGCCGTCCTCGCCTTCAACTTCCGCCCGGACCGGATGCGCGAGATCACCCGGGCGCTCGCCGACCCCGGGTTCACCGAGGTCGACCGTGGCGGCGCGGAGGTCGTCGGGCGCTACGCGACGCTCACCGAGTACGAGGAGGGCTGGCCGTACCCGGTCGTCTTCCCGCCGCACCGGCCGTCGATGACCATCGCGCGCGTCCTGGCCGACCGCGGCCTGGGGCAGCTGCACGTCGCCGAGACGGAGAAGTACCCGCACGTGACGTACTTCTTCAACGGCGGCGAGGAGCGGCCCTACCCGGGCGAGGAGCGCAAACTGGTGCCCTCCCCGCGCGACGTGCCGACCTACGACCACAAGCCGGAGATGAGCGCCCCGGAGGTCACCGACGCCTTCGTCGCCGCCTGGGACGCGCACGCGCCGGCGTTCGCGGTCATCAACTTCGCCAACCCCGACATGGTCGGCCACACGGGCTCCATCCCGGCGGCGGTGGTCGCCGTCGAGACGGTCGACGCCTGCCTGGCCCGGGTCGTCGACGCGGTCCGCGGCTCGGGCGGCGCGCTCATCGTGACCGCCGACCACGGCAACGCCGATGAGATGCTCGAGGACGACGGGTCCCCCGACACCGCCCACTCGCTCAACCCGGTCCCGCTCGTGGTGGTGGGAGCGCCGGGAGCGGACGCGCTCGCCGGCGAGGGGATCCTGGCCGACGTGGCGCCCACCGCGCTCGCCCTGCTCGGGATCGAGCAGCCGCCGGAGATGACCGGCCGCTCGCTGCTGGCCGGGGACGGCTAGTGGTCGTCCCCGGAAGTACGGTCCGGCTCCGGCGGATGGCCGGGGGTGGCTGGCGGTCGCCGCTGCCCGGCTGCGTAGCGGGGTTACGGAGGCGGGCAGCGGCGGCCGTCAGGCGCGTCCGGACGCCGCCGGAGACGCACCGTAATTGCGGGGACGGCCACTAGGCCCGGCGGACCGCGGCGACGAGGATCCCGAGGACGCCGAGCAGCAGCACGGGCCCGCCGGCCGCCTCCCAGGCGTCCGGGGCGGCGCGGCTGGCCGCCGCGGCGAGGAGGAGCACGAGCGCGATGGCGAGCGGCAGGAACCAGGTCTCGCCGAGGATGAGCTTGCACAGGGTCCTCATGCCGCGGCGAGCCGCCCGATCTGCGCCCGGCTGACGAGGACGAGCGCGGCGGCCACGTAGAGCAGCGCGAGGTCGCCGCCCGGCCAGTCGGCTCCCAGCCCCTCCGCGGCGAAGAAGACGCCGAAGGCGGTCAGGCCGATCCCGACGCCGTACTTGAGCTCGGTCTCCGGGATCCGGGCGAGCGGCCGCCGCAGCCAGGCGGCGGCGGCCAGGACGACCACGAGCGCGGCCGCGGCGCCGAGC
>CALMNS010000584.1 GCA_937871635.1 uncultured Solirubrobacter sp. | reverse complement strand
GCTTCGTGGGCATCGCCACCCTCGCCCTGCTGAGCGTCAGCGACCTCGCCTTGCACGACGCGCGGTTCGAGTCCGTCTCGGCCTTCGCCTCCGTGGGGCTCTCCACCGGCGTCACCGCCGCCCTGCCACCGGCGGGGCAAGCCATCCTGGTGGTCTTGATGTTCCTCGGCCGGGTGGGGACCATCACCGTCGCGACCGGCATCGCGCTGCAGAGCAGGCAGAGGCCGTACCGCTATCCGGAGGAGCGCCCCATCGTTGGCTAGAGCCCCAGCAGCCCTCCGCACCGACAGCGTCGTGGTGATCGGCCTCGGCCGGTTCGGCGGCGCGGTCGCCGAATCGCTCGCCCGCCTCGGGCACGACGTGCTCGGCATCGACGTGGACGCCGAACTCGTGCAGTCCTGGGCGGACCGCCTCACCCACGTCGTCCAGGCGGACACGACCGACGGCGGCACCCTGCGGCGCCTCGGCGTCCAGGAGTTCGCGCACGCCGTCGTGGGCATCGGCGGCGACATCGAGGCGAGCGTGCTGACCGTGCTCGCCCTCAGCGAGCTCGGCGTGGAGGACATCTGGGCCAAGGCGCTCGGCGAGAAGCACGGGCGCATCCTGGAGCGCACCGGCGCCCACCACGTGGTTTATCCCGAGGCCGCGATGGGCGGGCGCGTCGCCCATTTGGTGACGGGCAAGATGATCGACTTCATCGAGTTCGACGACGGCTTCGCCATCGTCAAAACGCGCGCGCCGCGCGAGGCGGAGGGCAAGACGCTCGCCGAGTGCGCCCTGCGCAGCAAGTACGGCGTCACCGTGGTCGGGGTGAAGCGGGCGAAGACCGACTTCGCCCACGCGAGGCCCGAGACGTCGATCCAGCAGGGCGACCTGCTCATCGTGTCTGGGCCCACGAAGCTCGTGGAAGCGTTCGCCGCCGTCACTTGACGGCGTGGACCCGCGCCGCCGGCCGCGACTCAGCCGTCGGAGGCGTCGAGGCCCCCTAGCGCGCGGTCGATGTCGGCCGTCGTCATTTCCCATTCGTTGTCGAAGTTGGCGACGAT
>CALMNS010000583.1 GCA_937871635.1 uncultured Solirubrobacter sp. | reverse complement strand
GAGCGCGAGGACGCCGATGCGCGCGCCGGCGCGCCGCTCGAGTCCAGCGAAGGCGGCCGAGGCGGCAGCCGACGACGCCGCGGCCGGCGTCGGGTCCTGCGATCCGCCAAGCGACGGGGAGGTGCCGCAGCCGGCGAGCGGGGAGGTCGAGGCGAGCGCCGCCGCGACGGCGGCCAGGCGGAGGGGGGCGGGGAGACGCATGGGATTGAGGATCCCCGGCGACCGTCCATGCCGTCAAGGGCGCCTGCGGGCCAATTCATGCTCGATGTGCATAAGCTCTCCGGTGTGGACCTCGTCCTCGCGTGCCGCGCGTTCGTCCACGTCGCCGAGCGGGCGAGCTTCACGGACGGTGCCGCCGCGGCCGGAGTGCCGCAGTCGGTGGCGAGCCGGCGCGTGGCGGCGCTCGAGGCGCACCTCGGCCAGCGGCTGTTCGACCGCACGACGCGCCGGACGGCGCTCACTCCGTTCGGAGAGGACATGCTCGCGTCGGCACAGCGGCTCGTGCAGCTGGCCGACGCCCTGGAGCAGGACGCGGAGCGGGCGCGGCTGCGGCCATTGACGCTCGCGGTGCCCATGACCTGCGCCACCCGCCATCTCGCCTTGCTCGACGTCGCGGCAGGCGACGCCGGCACCGCCACAGAGCTGGTGGCGGAACCGCCTCGCCGGCGCGCCGAGCTCGTCCGATCCCGGCAGGTGCGCGCGGCGCTCCTGGCCGTGCCGTCCGACGCGGCGACGTGGGTCGCCAGGCTCGGCGTGAGCGGGCGCGAGAAGCCGTCGCCGACCACCTTCCGCCTGGCCTCGCTGCGGCCTTCTCGCGCCCGGCCCAAGACCCGTCGCCTCTGGCTGCAGCCGGAGGACGACGTGCCCCACATCCGCGACGAGGTGCGGCGCGCTGGGCACCGGGCCGGCCTCACGTCCGCTCAGATCGTCGTCGCGACCACGCTGACCGCCGCCGTCGCGGCGACGCTGCGCACGGACGACGTCCTGCTCTGCTCGCGGGCTCAGGCCGACGAGCTCGGCCTGGCATGGCTGATCATGCGCGACCCTCCCCTCGCCCGAGGCCACAAGGTCGTGGGCAGCGACCGTGATGACCTCGAGGTCCTCACCGGACCGCTGCGGACCGCCGTCGGACGTGCCCTGGGTGCCAGCCAGTCAGGACGGGACCGTTCGTGAATCCGCGTCTCGAGGCGGAGCTGGTGAGGCTGCTCGACGATGTGGGCCTGCGCGGCTCGTTCCTGGTCCGCGACCTCGCTACCGGCGAGCAGATCGGTCTCGATCCGGACGCCGAGCTGCCGATCGCCTCGCTCGTCAAGGTGCCGCTCGCCATCGCCGTCGCCGAGCGGTTCGACGCGGGGGAGCTCGACCCGGCCCGGGTGCTCGAAGTCGCTCCGGGTCGCATGACGACCCCCGGACCGATGGGTCTGACGCGGTTCCGGCACCCGGCCCGACTCGCCATCGAGGATCTGCTCTACCTCGCGACGGCGATCAGCGACAACGTCGCCGCCGACGCCCTGTTCGACCTCGTCCCTCCGCCGGCCGTCGCCGAGACGCTGGCTCGCGCTGGTCTGCGCGGGATCACCGTCCGTCACCGGTTGCAGCCGCTCGCCGATACCCCGGTCGAGCGCTTCGATGCCGGCGAGGTCCACCTCGCCCACGAGCTCGCGATCCAGGCGGGGACGGTCGGTGGGGGCCACCCGATCTCCCAGCTCGACGTCGCCCGCGCCAACACCGGCACCGCAGCGGCGCTCGTCGCGGTGCTCGACGAGCTCTGGACGCCACGACGACTCTCCCGGGAGGCCGCCAAGCGCGTCCGCGGGCTCCTGCGCCACAACGTCGTCCGCAACCGCCTGGCTCCGGAGTTCACCGCCGACGACATGACCTGGTCCTCGAAGACCGGCACGCTGCTCAACCTGCGCCACGAGGCCGGCGTCGTCGAGCACGCCGACGGCGCCCGGTTCGCGGTCGCGGCGCTCACCGAGTCCCTCGTGCCCGCTGCGGCCCAGCCAGCGGCCGAGGCGCACATGGCCTACGTCGCGCGCCGGCTGCATGACGAGCTCCGGGGGCGATGACCTCGCGACGACTCACCCGGAGGGTCCTCGATAGTTGCTGAGATGCTGGCCGCCTCGTGACCGAAGCTGCGCTCAAGGCCGCGCGGGTCCTCGCCGCCACACACGGGCTCCCCGTGACAGGCGCCGTCGTCCTGCATGCCGGCAGCAACGTCGTCGTGCACCTGGCGCCGGCGCCGGTGGTGGTGCGCGTCATGACCGGCACCGCGCTGTTGCACGCCGACCCAGCCGCCTGGCTCGAGCGCGAGGTGAGCGTCTGTAGCCACCTGGCGCGGCTCGGAGCTGCGGTCGTCGCGCCGAGCGACCAGTTGCCGCCCGGACCGCACTACGTCGACGAGCTGTGGATGACGTGCTGGGCGCACGTCGCGGTCGACCACGCGGCCCCCGTGCCGCCGCCCGACGAGCTCGGTCACGCACTGCGCGACCTCCACGCTGCGCTGTCCCAGGTGCCCGTGGACCTCGAGCCGCTTGCCGCGGTTCGGGACGAGCTCACCGGCCTTCTCGCCCGTCTCGACGACCCACGAGCGGATGGGTGGCGGGCGCAGCTCGCGGCCGTGCCGCCCGAGGCCGTGGAGACCGGAAGCGCAGCGCAACCAGTCCACGGCGATGCCTCGCTGAGCAACCTCCTGGCCACAACGGACGGCCGGCGCCTGTGGGCGGACTTCGAGGACGTCCGCCGAGGTCCCGTCGAAGCCGACGTCGCCGGCTTGGTCGACTCCGCGCGCAACCGGGGGCTCGGAGACGGCTACGAGACGGCCGTGCTCTTGGCGTACGGCACGGTCGACGCCGGGATCCTCAGCGCTCAACTTCGGCTGAGCGCGCTCTACGGCGCCGTGTGGCGCGCGCATCACCCCCGGTAGACCCTCGTCGCCCCCGCTCTGATCCGAGGAGCGTTTCGACGTTCGGAGGTTGCTTTCCTTGCCTTCCTTCCACGCTCCGAGCGGCCTGCAGCGGTCTTCGTGTCGTTGTACTCAAGCGCGACGCTGAGCCAGAAATCGAGGCCCTCGCCGGCGGCAATGGCGTCATGACTGACCGAGATCCAGCTCGGGCCCATCGTTCGACCGGCACCCATCTCGGCCGGCCGGGCTCCCGAGGACGTGAGCAGGTCGTCGGCCCGTCGGGGATCGGCGCGCACCAGCAGATCGCCGTCGCTCATCACGCACACGACCATCGCCTCGTTGACCATGAACGCCAGGCCGCCGAACATCTTCACCTCGCGGACCGACGGTCTCGCACCCAGCGCGTCCCGGACGCGCTCGGCAAGCTCCGGGCTGTACGGCACCTCTCCCCCTCGACTATCGGTCCTGCGGGGGCGCGAAGGAGAGCCGGTCGAAGACCAGCCGGCTTTCCACGATCTGCCCGTCACGGAGCCTGAAGTGCTCAGCGGCGGGGGCGGTGCTGGTCGCCGCCGTGTGCGGGCAGTAGAACAGCAGCGCCTGCTGCTCGTCGCCGAAGGCAGCGACATCGGTCAGGCCGGTCATGACCTGCAGAAAGCCACCCAGGTAGGCGCGGTAGGCCTCCTTCCCGGTGATGTCACCGTCGGGCGCCCGGCAGACGATGTCGTCCGACACCTGCGCCATGGCGCCGTCGAGGTCGCCGCTCGTCCACGCGCGGTGGTAGGTCAGGGCGGTCTGCAGCGCGGGGCTTGGGTTGTCGTCGATCATCTCGGTCTCCTCCTTCGCCTGGTCGGTTGTCCTTCACTCGGTAGGACACGCGCCAGCGGCAAACCGGAACGCTCCGGCCGACGGCGGCCTTGCGCCGCGGTGAGACGATGCCTCCATGAGCGATGCCCTCCTCAATCGGGCGCGGGCTGGCGACCCACACGCGTTTCGCGAGCTCACCGGCCCCTTCGGGCCCGAACTGCAGCTGCACTGCTACCGGATACTCGGCTCTCTGACCGATGCCGAGGACATGCTCCAGGAGACGCTGCTCGCGGCCTGGCGCGGCTTGCACAGCCTCTCGAGCCCCGACGCCTTGCGAGCGTGGCTCTATCGCATCGCCACCAACCGCTCCCTCAACGCGTTGCGCGCCGCCAAGCGCCGCCGGCCGCCCGAGCCGGTCCCACCGTTCGATCCGACCGAGCCCACCATCCGCTCGGAGATCACGTGGCTGCAGCCGTACCCCGACGCGCTGCTCGACCAGGTGGCCGAGAGCGCACCCGGACCCGCCGAGCGGTACGACGCCAAGGAGACCGTCCGTCTGGCGTTCATCGCCGGCCTGCAACGCCTTCCGCCGCGGCAGGCGGCGGTGCTGGTGCTTCGTGACGTGCTCGACTACCCACTGGCCGAGGTCGCGGCGACGCTGGAGATCACCACCACGGCGGCCAAGGGCGCACTGCAGCGGGCGCGGGCGACGCTCGACCGGCACATCCACGATGATCCGGCGCCGGCGCCGGAGCCGCCCTCGGCGCAGGAGCGACTCGGCCGGCGCTTTGCCGAGGCGCTCACCGGCGACGACATCGACGGCCTCGTCGCCCTGCTCACCGACGACGCCTGGCTGGCGATGCCGCCTGCGCCGCATGAGTACCACGGCCCCGCCGCCATCACTGCCTTCCTGCGCGCCTTCGCCGCGTACCGCGGCGTTCGCCGCTTCCACGTCGTGCCCACCGGCGCCAACCGTCAGCCGGCGTTCGGCTGCTACATCGATCGACCAGACGAGCAGGCGGCGGACGCCGCCGGCATCTTCGTCCTCACGCTCTCAGGCGAACGGATCGCGGGCCTGACCTGGTTCCTCGAGGCCGATCTGCAGCGCCGCTTCGGACTTCCCGAGACACTTGGAGGAACCCCCACCGGCACGCTGCCGCCGCTGACTGGCTCGCCGCGCCGGTCCGGCGATGGGTGTGTCGTACCACTGGTCGGCTGATGGGTGCCGGTGACCGCCGGAGGCGCGAGCTCGCCGCCATGGCGGCGTAGGGGGCGCGGGCGTCGGCCCGCCGATCGTCCTTGCCCTCGACCGATGAGTTCGCTCGGCGGCGGATTCGGAACCAACCATCTAGTCGACGCGGGGGATCACGGCCACCGGACAGCTGGCCCGCCTGACCACCTCGGCCGACACGCTTCCCAGCAGCACGCTCCGGACCGGTCCCCGGCCGCGCGAGCCGAGGACGAGCAGGTCGAGCCGGCCCGACTCGCCGACGAGCAGCTCGACCGGGTCTCCCTCCAGGCGCACGCCCCGGATCTCGAGGGACGATCCCGACTCGATCGCCTCGAGATCCCGGTCGACCTCCCGCCGCAGGGCCTCCTGCGCGGACATCGACGGGAGCGGGGTCACCGTCGCACCGCCGAAGGCCAGGTGGGGCGTCACGGCGATCACCTCGAGGCTCGACCCAGGCGCGGCCGCGCACAGCTCCGTCGCCCAGCGCAGCGCCGCTCGAGCGCTGTCGCCTCCGTCGTGGCCGCATCCGATGGTCGAGAGGGTGTCGGACCGGTCGGCGTAGCCCGCCGGGGCGACGGCGACCGCGACGGAGACCGAGGCGAACAGGCGGGTGGCCGTCTCGCCCGGGAACACGCGGCCCAGGCCGGTTCGCGACGAGGAGCCGACGACGATGAGCTGCGTCGGCTCCGTCTCGCTGAACGCCTTGAGCCCGTCCGCTCCGGACTCGTGGTCGACCGTCCGCAGCTCGGCGTCCACGTCCCCCATGAGCGGATGCCGGCTGTCGGGGGAGCGGACGTGGACGGCCACGAGCGGCGCGGCCAGCCGCTCCGCCAAGCGCCGGCCGAGGGCGAGCGCGTCCCGGGCGCCGTCGCTGCCGTCGACGCCGACGCAGACCGATGGTGTCGAAGCCACGTCCACAGCCTACGCGGAGCGCGGCGGGGGCATCAGGTCGCGGGGAGGTCGCCCTTCCGGTTCGCGGGCGGAGACGGGGCGTTGAGCCCGTAGCGCAATCCGATCAGCCGCAGGACGAAGCACACCACCGCCCCGAGCAGCGTGAGCAGCGCGTTCGTACTGCCGGCGACGTGGGCGACGGCGACGACGCCGGCGCCGGCCAGCGCGGGGATGGCGTAGAGCTCATGACGCAGGACGACGGGCACCTCCCCGAGCAGGACGTCGCGCAGCATGCCGCCGCCGATGCCGGTGATCGCGCCGAGGAGGACCGCCTGCGCCGGCCCGAGCCCGTACGCGAGCGCCTTGCTCGCGCCCGTCACGCAGAACACCGCGAGCCCCAGCGCGTCGAAGACCAGGACGCTGCGCTGGAGTCGCGCGACCGCCGGCCCGGCGAAGAAGGCCACGACGGCCGCCGCGCCGACGGCCGCCAGGTAGCGCCCGTCGCGGAACGTGGCCGGCGGCGCGCCGATGAGCAGGTCCCTCGCGATGCCGCCCGCGAGCCCCACCGCCGCGGCCAGCACCACCACGCCGAAGACGTCCAGCCGCGCGCGGACGGCGG
>CALMNS010000582.1 GCA_937871635.1 uncultured Solirubrobacter sp. | reverse complement strand
ACCTCGCGCTCGGCCTGCGTGCCGGGGAAACCTTCGGCGAACGCGGCCACCGCCGCGAGCGAGAAGGGTCCCCGCGGCCGCAGGGCGAACCCGGCCACGCCGCCGCTCATTAGACCGCGACCGGCACGGCCTCCGGATCGCCGGACTGGACGGCCTCGACGTGCGCCTTCGAGTCCCGACCGGAGATGAGGGTGAAGGCGAGCACCGCGCCGAGCAGCGCCACACCCGAGCCGGCGAGGAAGGCGGCCTGGAAGCCGTCGTTGAGCGCCGCCGCCTGCTCGGGCCGCGGCAGGGCGCGGACCTCGCCGGTGACGTTGGTGGCGATCGCCGAGAGGACGGCGAGGCCGAGCGCGCCACCGATCTGCTGCGACGTGTTGATCAGGCCGGAGGCGAGACCGGCGTCGGCGTTCGACACCCCCGTCACGGCGGCGATCGTCACCGGGACGAAGGCGAACCCGAGGCCGACCGCGGCCAGCAGCGACGGGAACAGGATGTCGCCGAGGAACGTCCCGCCCTCCGAGACGAACGAGAACCAGGCGAGCCCGCTCGCGATCAGCAGCAGGCCGGTGACCAGCACCGGCTTGAAGCCGAGCCGGGTCACGAGCTGGGAGGCGACGCCCGCCGCGACGATGATCGTCAGCGCGAGGGGCAGGTAGGCGAACCCGGCCTTGAGCGGCCCGTACCCGAGCACCTGCTGCATGTAGAGCGAAACGAAGAAGAACATCGAGAACAGGGACATGCCGATCAGCAGCCCGACGACGTTCGCGCCGCGCAGCGTCTGCAGGCGGAAGATGCCGAACGGGACGAGCGGGGCCTTCGACCGGGTCTCGACGACCACGAAGACGGCCAGCAGCGCGGCGGTCAGCGCCAGCAGGCCGAGCGTCTGGCCCGAGCCCCAGCCCGCGTCGTTGGCGTCGACGAGCGTGTAGACGAGCAGCGAGAGGCCGGCGGTGACGCTCACCGCGCCGGCGACGTCGAAGGTCCGCGTCTCGGCGCCCGAGCGGCTCTCGGCGATCAGCCGCGGGGTGAGCAGGGCGGCCGCGAAGGCGATCGGGGTGTTGACGAAGAGCACCCACTCCCAGCCGAGGGCGTCCGTCAGGACGCCGCCGAGCAGGACGCCGGCCGCGCCGCCGCCGCCGGCCACCGCGCCCCACACCCCGAGCGCCTTGTTGCGCTCGGCGCCCTCGGTGAAGAGCGTGGTGACGATGGAGAGCGCCGCCGGGGAGATGAGCGCGGCGCCGAGGCCCTGGACGGCCCGGGCGGCGATGAGCTGGCCCTCGGTCTGGGCGAAGCCGCCGAGCAGCGAGGCCAGCCCGAAGAGGACAAGACCACCGACGAACAGCCGGCGGCGCCCCAGCAGGTCGGCCATCCGGCCGCCGAGGAGCAGGAAGCCGCCGAAGACGAGCGTGTAGGCGTTGACCACCCACGCGAGGTTCTCCTGGGAGAACTCGAGGTCGCGGCCGATGGAGGGCAGCGCCACGTTGACGATCGAGGCGTCGAGGACCACGACGAACTGCGCGCTGGCCAGGAGGACGAGGGCGAGCCACTTCTTGTCGGACTTGGGCGGTGCGTCAGGCATGCGAGACATGACTCCGGGAAGGCGGTGGGCGGGGAGGACCGGAAGCGGGGTTCCGTTTCCGGACAAGAACATACGGAGTTGACGTTCCGGTTGTCAAGCCCTACCTTCAGGTCATGGCCACCCAGGAGGCGCGTCCCCTCCGCGCTGACGCCCGGCGCAACCGGGAACGGGTGCTCGACGCGGCACGGGCAGTGTTCGCTGACTCCGGCCACGAGGCCCAGATGGACGAGATCGCCCGCCGCGCGGCGGTCGGGGTCGGCACGGTCTACCGCCACTTCCCGACCAAGGACGCCCTGCTCGCGGCGCTCCTCGCGGACTCCTTCGCGCGGATCGCCGCCAACGCCCGCGCCGCGCTCGACGAGCCCGACGCCTGGCAGGCGTTCGCCGGGGTCCTCTGGTTCGGCGCCGAGCTGCTCGCTGCCAACCGCGGCCTCACGGAGTCGCTCGTCGCCCAGCCCGCCGACTGCGTCCTGGAGCACCAGCTGGAGCTGCGAGTCGCGATGGGCAAAGTCATCGGCCGTGCCCAGGCCGCCGGGGTGCTGCGGCCGGACATGCTCGTCGACGACGTGCCCATGCTCATGTGCGGCATCGGCGCGGCGTTCCGCAAGCCGCATCCCTGCCCCGGGTCCTGGCGGCGGCACCTGGCCATCGTCCTGGACGGCCTGCGGGCGCCGGCCGCCACCGGACCGTTGCCGGACTGACACGGCCCCGCGCGCTCTTTTGGCAGACTGACCGCTCTGATGAGCGCAACCGAGGAAGTCAGCGATCCCGAGGTCCAGGCGGTCGCCTGGGACCTCTCCCCCCTCCTCGACGGATCGGGCGAGGAGTCCGTGGACGCGATGCTCGCCGACGCGCAGGCCCGCGCCGACGCGTTCGCCGCCGCCCACGCCGGCCGGGTCGACCAGCTCGACGGGCCGGGCCTCGCCACCGCGATGCGCGAGCTGGGCCACCTGCAGGAGCTCGTCGGCCGCGTCGGCTCCTTCGCCATGCTCGAGTTCTCCACGGACACCGCCGAGCCCGTCAACGGCGCGCGCCTCGCGAAGGTCCAGGAGCGCGGCACGGCGATCGAGACGACGCTCCTGTTCTTCGAGCTCGAGTGGGCGGCGCTCGACGACGCGCGGGCTGCCGAGCTGCTCGCCTTCGAGGGCCTCGACTTCTGCCGCCACCACCTCGCGTCGGCCCGGCGCTACCGGCCCCACCTGCTCTCCGAGCCCGAGGAGCGGATCCTGGCCGAGAAGAACCTGAGCGGGGCCAGCGCCTGGAGCCGGCTCTTCGCGGAGCAGAGCTCGGCGATCCGCGTGGCGCCCAGCTCGGGGGAGGGCGACGAGCCGATCCCCCTCGACCAGGCGCTCTCCCGGCTCTTCGACCCGGACCGCGAGGTCCGCCGCGACACCGCCGAGCGCGTCACCACCGCGCTCGAGCCCGGTCTGCGCACGCGGGCCTTCATCTTCAACACGCTGCTGGCCGACAAGATGGTCGACGACCGCCTGCGCGGCTACGACCACTGGCTCCAGTCCCGCAACCTGGCCAACGAGGCCTCCGACGAGTCCGTCACCGCCCTGATCGAGGCGGTGCGGGCCCGCTACGAGCTCCCGCGCCGCTGGTACCGGCTCAAGGCGCGGATGCTCCGCGTCCCCCGGCTGGCCGACTACGACCGCATGGCCCTCGTCACCGACACCGACGAGCCGATGGGCTGGAGCGAGGCGCGCGAGCTCGTGCTGGGCTCGTTCGGGGACTTCTCGGGAGAGCTCGGGGACCTCGCCCGCCGGTTCTTCGACGAGCGCTGGATCGACGCGCCGATCCGGCCGGGCAAGCGCGGCGGGGCGTTCTGCGCCTACACCGTGCCGAGCGTCCACCCGTTCGTGATGCTCAACTGGACCGCGCGCCGCCGCGACGCGCTCGTCCTCGCCCACGAGCTCGGCCACGGCGTCCACGCCGCCCTCGGCGCGAGCCAGGGCGTCTTCCACCACTCCACGCCGCTCACGCTGGCCGAGACCGCCTCGGTGTTCGGCGAGACGCTCGTCTTCGGGCGGCTGCTCGAGTCCGCCCCGACGCCCGAGTCGCGGCTCTCGCTGCTGGCCGAGTCGATCGAGGGCTCGATCGCCACCGTCTTCCGCCAGGTGGCCATGAACCGCTTCGAGCACTTGATCCACACGGAGCGGCGGGAGGTCGGCGAGCTCTCGGTGGAGCGCTTTGGGACCCTCTGGCGCGAGGCGCAGGAGGAGTTCCTCGGCGACGCGGTCGAGGTGACTCCCAACTACGAGAGCTGGTGGTCGTACGTCCCGCACTTCGTCAACGTGCCGGGCTACGTCTACGCCTACGCCTACGGGCAGCTCCTGGCGCTGAGCGTGTACGGCCGCTACGAGGAGGACGGCGCGTCCTTCGTGCCCGACTACCTCAAGCTCCTGCGCTCGGGCGGCTCGATGGCCCCCGAGGCGCTCGGCGACCTCGTCGGGATCGACCTGGCCGACCCGGGGTTCTGGGAGGCCGGGCTCGACCTCGTCGAGCGCCAGCTCGAGGCCGCCGAGCAGGCCGCGCGCGACGCCGGCCGGCTCGGGTAGCGGTCAAGACCTTTGGCCGCGGGTCGATATGCACGAGCATGGAGGAGTCTCGTCCCGGCGACCTGACGGCCCAGCTCCGTCGTGAGCGCCTGCTGGACATGGAGGCCCGGCTCGTGCAGGTCCGCCGGCGCGCCTTCGCGGTCCTCGCCCTCGCGCTGATCGCCTCCGGCCCGTGGATCGGCTTCTGGTTCCTGATCCCGCTCGGCCTCGCCCTCGGCGCGTTCACCGTGGCCGACCGCCGGATGGTGGGCTCCGCCCATCCGGACCGCTGGGCCGCCGGCGGCTGGGCGATCGCCCCGATGATGATCGCGGTGAGCGTCGCCCTGACGGGCGCGGCCGAGAGCCCCGCGACGTCCTGGTTCGCGCTCGCGGCGGTGACCGTCGGCGCCCGCTTCGAGCTGCGCGGTGTCCTGGTCGGCGTCGCCTACATGGTCGTGCTCCTGCTCATCGTCACGGTCGGCCTCGACCCGCAGACCGTGCTCGACCGCCCGGACTCGGTGCTCTTCCCGCTGGCCATCGTGGTGGCCACCGCGATCCTCTCCGCGGCCGTCTCCCAGTCCGACCGCGAGCACCGCCACGGCGCGGTGGTCGACCCGCTCACCGGCCTGCTCAACCGGGCGGCGCTCACCCAGCGCTTCGTCGAGCTCGAGGAGCAGGCGACCCAGAGCGACCTGCCGCTGTCGGTCGGCTTCATCGTCGGGGACATCGACCACTTCAAGACGGTCAACGACGAGCACGGCCACGCTGCGGGCGACGACGTGCTCAAGGACGTCGCCTACGCGATGCGCAAGTGCCTGCGCGCGTTCGACCTCGTCTACCGGCTGGGCGGCGAGGAGTTCGTCGTCCTGCTCCCCGGGACCGACGAGGAGGGGGCGGTGGAGATCGGCGAGCGCCTGCGCGCGGCCGTGGCCTCCGCCAGCGAGGCGACGGGCGCCGTGCCGGTCACGATGTCCTTCGGCGTCTCGATCGCCCGGGCGCCCGGGCTGGACTTCGACGCGCTCTTCGCCTTCGCCGACGAGGCGCTCTACGAGGCCAAGCGGGCCGGGCGCGACCGGGTGGTCGTCGCCGGCCGGCCGGCGTTCGTCAGCGCCTAGTGTCCTGACACGGTGATTCGGTTGCAGTAGCGGGCTTCTCGGCCAGCCAGCCGTCGATCAGCCGGCGGGCGATCGCCAGGCGCGGCGGGAGCTGCAGCCCGCGCCCCTGCGCGACCTCTTCGCGGCTGAACCAGCGGGCGTCCTCGAGCTCGGCGTCGACGGGGTGCGGCTCGCCGCCCGTCCACCGCGCGGTGAAGCCGAGCATCAGCGAGGCCGGGAACGGCCAGGGCTGCGACGACGCGTAGCGGACGTCGGTCACCGTGACGCCGGCCTCCTCGGCCACCTCGCGCGCCACGGCGGACTCCAGCGACTCCCCCGGCTCGACGAAACCGGCCAGCGCGGAGTAGCGGCCGGGCGGCCACGTCGCCTGGCGCCCGAGGAGAAGGCGGTCGCCGTCGGGGTCGACGATGAGCATGATCACCACCGCGTCCGTGCGCGGGTGGTGGTGGGCGCCGCACACCGGGCAGACGCGCACGAAGCCCGCCTCCTCCGCGACCGTGGGCGCGCCGCAGTTCGCGCAGAAGCCGTGGCGGCGATGCCAGTTGAGCATGGCGGTGGCGTAGGCGACGAGGCCGGCGTCATGCGGATCGAGCCGCGCCGCGGCGTCGCGGACGGCGGCCAGCACCTCCGCCGAGTCGGTCGCCTCGCGCACGGCCG
>CALMNS010000581.1 GCA_937871635.1 uncultured Solirubrobacter sp. | reverse complement strand
TCCTCGGCGAGGGCGTGCGCCAGGCGCTCCTGCGCGACCCGACCTACCGGCCGGCGCTCGCCGCGGCGCGCGCGATGGTCCGCTGATGGCTCCGTCCGGAGGGGACCACTAGTGGAGGTGGAGGTCCTCGCGGACGCCGAGGCGGTGGCCCGCGCCGCGGCCGACCGGGTGCGCGCCACGTCGGGGCATGTCGCCCTCGCCGGCGGCTCCACCCCCCGCCGGGCGTACGAGCTTCTGCGCGAGGCCGACCTGCACGGGCTGACGCTCTGGTACTCCGACGAGCGCGCGGTGCCGCCCGACTCCGAGGACTCGAACTTCCGGATGAGCGCCGAGGCGCTGCTCGACCACCTGCCCGAGCCGCGCCGACCGCGGGTGCACCGCATCGAGGGCGAGCTCGGCGCCGACGCGGCGGCCGACCGCTACGAGGCCCTGCTCCGCGCGGAGCTGGGCGAGGGGGGCGGAGGCCGGGGGCCGGTCCCCGGCCTGGACCTCGTCCTGCTGGGCTGCGGCCCCGACGCCCACATCGCCTCGCTGTTCCCGGGCAAGCCGGCGCTCGACGTCAGCGACCGGCTCGTCACCGGCGTTCCGGAGCCGGGCCTCGAGCCGCTCGTCGCGCGGGTCACCTTCACGTTCGAGCTCATCGGCGCCGCCCGCGACGTGCTCCTCCTCGTCGCCGGGGAGGACAAGGCCGAGGCGGTCGCCCGCGCCTTCGGGCCGGACGCCGACCCGTCGCTCCCGGCCGCCCGCCTGGCGATGGGGCACGGCACCGTCCTGCTCGACGAGGCCGCCGCGGCGGGGCTGGAGCGGTGAGCGGCGGTGCCTTCGTCGGCATCGACGTGGGGGGGACCAAGGTCGCGGCGGCCCCGCTTGTCGACGGCCGCCTGGGCGAGTCGCGCGTCGAGCCCACCGACGTGTCGGACTCCGGGGCGCTCGTCGAGCAGATCGTCGCGTCCGTCGAGACGGTCCGCTCACCCGGGACCCTGGCGGTGGGCATCGGCGTGCCCTCGGTGGTCGACTTCGCCACGGGCCGCATCCGCGCCAGCGCGAACATCCCGCTGGCCGACCTCCCCCTGCGGGCGCTGCTCTCCGACCGGTTCGGGCTGCCCGTCTACGTCGACAACGACGCGAGCTGCGCCGCGCTGGCCGAGGCCCACGACGACGGCCGCCTCAAGACGCCCGACCTCGTCCTGTTCACGGTCGGCACCGGCGTCGGCGGGGGCCTGGTGCTCAACGGCAAGCTCTACCGCGGCGCCACCGGCGCGGCGGCCGAGCTGGGGCACACGGTGATCGGGCTGTCGCTCGACGACGGGGCCGCGGCCCCCGAGCACCCGGCGCCGTGGATCGGGTCGCTCGAGCACCTGGCGGCCGGCCGCGCGCTCGACCGGCTCGCGCTGGGCGCCGCCGAGGCGGACCCCGGCTCGGTCCTCGGTCGCGCGCTCACCGTCGACGGCGAGGTGACCGGAGAGGACGTCGTCCGCGCCGCCCAGGCGGGCGACGCGGTCGCCACCGACCTCCTGCGGATCCTCGGCGAGCGCCTCGGGATCGGCATCGCCAACGCGATCAACACCTTCGACCCGCAGGAGGTCGTCATCGGCGGTGGCGTCTCGGCGGCGGGCGACCTGCTGCTCGATCCGGCGCGGCGGGTCGCGGCCGCCTACGTGCTGCCCGGCGTGGGGACGGAGACCCTGATCCGCCCCGCCCGCCACGGGGTCCAGGCCGGCCTGCTCGGCGCCGGGCTGCTCGCGCAGCAGGAGTACGCGGAGGACCAGGCGTCATGAGGGTGGCCTGCGCCTTCGACCACGCGGGCTTCCCGCTCAAGGAGATGATCCTCGCGATCGTCGCCGACGAGGGCCACGAGGCGATCGACCTCGGCACGGACTCCCCGGAGCCCGTCGACTACCCGGACACGGCGATGGACGTGGCCAACGCGCTGACCGCCGGCGAGGCCGAGCGCGGCCTGCTCGTCTGCGGCTCGGGCGCCGGCGTGGCGATCGCCGCGTGCAAGGTCCCGGGCGTCCGCGCGGCCACCGCGCACGACACCTACACCGCCCATCAGGCCGTCGAGCACGACGACGTCAACGCGCTCTGCCTCGGCGCCCGGGTCGTCGGCCCGGCCTACGCCGACGAGATCGTCCGGGCCTTCCTGCGCGCGTCCTTCTCGGGCGAGGAGCGCCACGTGCGCCGGCTCGGCAAGATCCTGGCCATAGAGGAGCGCTACTCGGTCGGCGGGAAGGGGCCGAGCTCGTCGGGCGACAGCCCGGCGTAGGCTCGCGCGCTCAGAGACGTCGAGCCGTCCGCGACGAGGCTCTCGCCGTGTCTACTGGCTCGCGCTAACGCGGGACGTTCGGGTAGCACGGTCGGCCCGACGTCAACGGCGGCCGGGTAGGGCGCTGCGGGAAGTGACCGGGCATTCCTACCGTGCAACGGAGCGCCCCACGGACCGCGGCTTGCACGCGAGGGGCGCTCTGGGCCCCTGATGTGCAACGGGCACCCGAAGCGCACGCCCGTTGCACGTTGGGAACGTCGCCACGCTCCCTGTCTCTCTCAGCGAGGCCGTTGACGTCCAGCCGCCTCACCGCCGAAGCGCCACGGAGACCGCGCGAGCGCCTACGGAAGGCACGGAAGCCCCGCCCGCGGGCGGGGCTCCCGTGCCGGCGAAGGGAGCTAGACGGTCGGCGGGGGCGTGTCGATGCCGGCGGCCGGGGTGGTGACCGGCGGGTCGACGACGGGCGTCGCCTGCGACGTGTCCGCCTGCTTGCGCTTGTTGAGCTGCTGGCGACCGAGCAGGGCGCCCGCGCCCGTGGCCAGGAGCGCGACGGCCGGCTTGGCCTTCGACGACGCGCCGCCGCCCGACTTCTTGCCCTTGCCGGCCTTGCCGGCGACCGGGAGGGCGCTCAGCACGCCGCTCAGCTTGCCGGCGACGCCGCCGCCGGACTTGGCCTTCCGCTTGAGGCCCTTGGGCTTCGAGGACGCCTTGGGCTTGGAGGACGGCGAACCCGTGCGACCGGCGAAGGTCAGGCCCGACGCCCGCGTCGGGCGGCTCGAACGGGCCTGGGGGCGGGCAGTGCGACCGGCCGCGCGATTCGGGGTGCTCGGGCGACGGGTGGTACGCGCTTGGGGCGCCATAGTGCCTCTCCTTCTGGGGGGTTACGTTCAGATGCGTCTACCCAGCCGCCCCGCCCCGGCGAAACCCGACCGGGCCAACTCGACCGGGCCCCGAACCGCATAACCCGGCCGCGCCCCTACGCCTTCCCGGCCAGCACCGCGTCGAGGCGCTCGTAGGTCTCGTTGAGCCCGTGCTCCATCCCAGAGGACAGCATCCCGTCGCGCTCCTCGGTGGTGTGGAAGAGGGAGACGGTCGTCACCTTGGTGCGGTCGCCGAGATCCTCGAACGTGGCGGTCTCCACGGAGACATGACCCGCCATCGGCTCCCACTCGAAGGTCTGCACGATCCGCTCGGACGGCACGACCTCCCGGTAGGCCCCGCGGAAGGCGCTCTGGCCGCCGTCGGCGTCGTGGGCGATGAAGCGCCACCGCCCGCCCGTCCTGACGTCCATCTCGTCGACCTCGGTGGTGGTCCCATGCGGGCCCCACCACTCGGGGATCCGCGCAGGATCGGTGTAGAGGCGGAAGACCGCCTCCCGCGGCGCGTCGAAGACGCGCTCGATGCGGATCTCGCGCTCCGTCGGCGTGGTGATGGTGGCTCGCCGCGCCTGCGTCTGCTCCTGGCTCATCGTCCTTCTCCTTTCGTGCGCTCGAGCAGCTCCCCGAAGCGGTCGAGGCGCCCCTCCAGCATCCGTCGGTAGGTGTCCGTCCACTCCTGCACGTCCTCGAGGCGCCGCGGACCCACGCTGCAGCGGCGCGTCCGGCCGACCTTCTCGGTGGTGACGAGCCCCGCCTCCTCGAGGACCTGCACGTGCTTCTTCATGCCGGTGAGCGAGATCTCGAACGGCTCGGCGAGCTCCGAGATGCTCGCGCTGCCGCTCCCCAGACGCTCGAGCACGGCGCGGCGCGTGGGATCCGCGAGCGAGGCGAACGTCCGGTCGAGGTCGGCACACTGAACCATCAGGTTCAGTGTAACGGCGGCCGGCCGCCCGCGCAAGGCGCGCACGCGGGAACCCGCGCGGGGCGGGCCCCCCCGCGCAGGCGGTCCCCTCGAGAGGCGCGGGCTAGTACGCGTGGCCGTAAAGTTCTGGCCGGACCTGGCCCGCGGCTGGGCGTGGCTGACGGTCGCCGCCGCCCGGCTGCATATCGGACATACGTAGGCGGGTGGCGGCGACCGTCAGGCGCGTCCAGACGCCGCCAGGGCCGCCCAGAACTTACGGACGCGTGGACTAGAGCTCGGAGCGCCGCTTGGAAGGCCGGCCGGCCGGCTGGTGCGGCGGGACCTGCTGCGCGAGGGGCGGGAGGTCGCGGGCCTCGGACTGCGAGGAGCCCACCTCGACCTCCTCGCCGTGGTGCAGGACGGTGAGCGGCTCGCCCTCGAGCAGCTGGTATATCGCGCCGTCGTTGGTGACCTCGACGCGCAGGCGCCGCCCGCGGTAGTTCAGCCGGAAGGCCAGGCGGGTGAGCTGGTCGGGCAGGCGCGGCGCGAAGGCGAGCAGCTCGCCCGTGTCGCGCAGGCCGCCGAAGCCGGCCACCGCGGCCAGCCAGGCCCCGCCGAGCGAGGCGAGATGCACGCCGTCCTTGGTGTTGCGCGCCAGGTTGCGCAGATCGACCAGCGCCGTCTCGGCGAAGTAGTCGAACGCGAGCTCGAGGTGGCCGACCTCGGCCGCCACCACGGCCTGGGTGTTCGCCGAGAGCGAGGAGTCGCGCACGGTGATCGCCTCGTAGTAGGCGAAGTCGCGCGCCTTCTGCTCCGGCTCCCAGTGCTCGCCGCACAGGTACATGGCGAGCACGAGGTCCGCCTGCTTGACCACCTGGGAGCGGTAGAGCTCGTAGTAGGGGTAGTGGATGAGCAGCGGGTAGTGCTCGGACCCGGTCCCGTCGAAGTGCCAGTGCCGGTGGCGGGTGAAGCCCTCCGCCTGCGGGTGGACCCGCAGCTCCTCGTCGAAGGGGATGAGCATGCGTGAGGCCGCGTCGCGCCAGCTGGCCATCTCCTCCTCGTTGACCGACAGCTCGTAGGCGACGTCGGGGTGGCGCCCGCAGGCGTCGGCGGCCAGCTCGAGGTTCCGGGCGGCCATCAGGTTCGTGTAGATGTTGTTGTTGGCCAGCGCGGAGTACTCGTCCGGGCCCGTGACGCCGTCGATCCGGAAGGCGCCCGCGGCGTCGTGGTGCCCGAGCGACCGCCACAGGCGAGCCGTCTCCACCCACAGCTCGACCCCGACCTCGCGCTCGAAGACCTCGTCGTCGGTGACCTTGAGGTAGCGGCGCACGCCCTCGGCGATGTCGGCGTTGACGTGGAAGCCCGCGGTCCCCGCCGGCCAGTAGCCCGAGCACTCCTGCCCGCGGATCGTCCGCCACGGGAACGCAGCGCCGGAGCGGGTGAGCTCGCGGGCGCGCTCGCGGGCGAGGTCGAGCACCGAGTGGCGCCAGCGCAGGGCGTCGGCCGCGGAGGCCGCGAAGGTGTAGGTCAGCACGGGGAGGAGGAAGATCTCCGTGTCCCAGAACGTATGGCCGTCGTAGCCCGTGCCGGTCAGGCCCTTGGCGGGGATCGCGCGCTGCTCGGACCGCGCCCCGGCCTGCAGGCAGTGGAAGAGGGCGAAGCGGATGGCCTGCTGGAGCGCCGAGTCGCCGTCGATCTCGACGTCGGCGCTCTGCCAGAACGTGTCGAGCGCGTCGCGCTGGTCGCGGCACAGGCCCTCCCACCGCGCCCGCTTGGCGGAGGCGAGCGCGGCGTCGACCTGGTCGCGCAGCGACGGGCGCGAGCGGCGGCTCGACCAACCGTAGGCGAGGAACTTCGTGAGCCGCAGCGGCTCGCCGTCGAGCTCGGTGGTCACCGTGATCCGCGCGAGGTCCGGCTCGGACTCGTGGGCGATGTCGGTGCCCTCGGGTCCGCGGACGATGTGGTCCATCGCCGCGGCCATCCGCAGCCCGCTCTCGCGCGCGTGGTGGATGAGATCGCCCTGCAGCTCGGAGGTGCGGTGGAACTCGCCGACGAGCGGGTGGCGCAGCGCGGCGGCCGCGCGGGGATCCTCCTCCTCGAAGGGCACGGACTCGTTGGCCACGAGCTCGGACTGCAGGACGATGCGCACGGGGCCGTCGAGCGCCTCCACGCGGTAGTCGATCGCCGCCACCGAGCGGTGGGTGAGCGAGACCAGGCGGGTCGAGACCACGCGGATGGCGCGCCCGGTCGGCGAGCGCCAGTCGACCTCGCGCTTGAGCAGGCCGGCGCGCATGTCGAGCGTCCGCTCGTGGCGGAGCACCTCGCCGTAGCGGATGTCGAACGGCTCGTCGTCGACCAGCAGCCGGATGAGCTTGCCGTTGGTGACGTTGACCAGCGTCTGGCCGACCGCGGGATCGGAGTACGCGCGCTCGGCGTAGGGGAGGGGGCGGACCTCGTAGAAGCCGTTGAGGTAGGTGCCGGGCGTGCCGTAGGGCTCGCCCTCGTCGAGGTTCCCGCGGAGGCCGATGTGGCCGTTGGAGAGCGCGAAGACGGACTCCGAGACGCCGAGGCTGGCGGGCAGCTCGCGTTCCCGGACCGCCCACGGGTCCACCGCGAAGAGCGAGTCGGCGGTCACGGGCCCAGCAGCTCGTCGAGATCCTGGACCACGACGTCGGCCCCGCGCTCGGCGAGCGCCTCGGCCTGGCCCGTGCGGTCCACCCCGATGACGTAGCCGAAGTGGCCGGCCCGGCCCGCCTCGACGCCGACGAGGGCGTCCTCGAGGACCGCGGCGTTGGCGGGGGCCACCCCGAGCGCCTCGGCTCCGGCCAGGAAGGTGTCGGGCGCCGGCTTGCCCGGCAGCCCGCGCTCCTCGGCGACCAGCCCGTCGATCCGCGCCTCGAAGAAGTGCTCGAGCCCCGTGATGCGCAGGACGTCCTGGGTGTTCGCGCTCGAGGAGACCACCGCGCGCCGCAGCCCCTGCGCCTCGGCCTGCTCGAGGAACCGGACCGTGCCGGGGAAGACGTCGACGCCCTTCGTCCGGATCAGCTCGAGGACGAGCACCTGCTTCTCGTCGCCGAGCCGGCGGACAAGCGCCTCGTCGGGGTCGATCCTCCGTGACTCGAGGAAGGCGCGCACCCCGTCGAGGCGCGGTCGGCCGTCGACGTACTGGTCGTAGTCGTGGTGCGAGTCGAAGGGGACGAACGCCTCCCCGGTCTCCTGCGCCCGCTCGCGGAGGAACGAGTCGAACATCGTCTTCCAGGCCTCGGCGTGGACCTTGGCCGTCTGCGTGACGACCCCGTCGAGGTCGAAGAGGCACGCCTCGATCTCCGGAGGGAGCTTGAGCATGGCCCGGAGCTTACGCACGGTTGGCAGGATGGGGAGGACGTGAGCGCCGCGACCCGCACCGAGCCCGCCGACACGCTCGCCGCCGGGATCCGGGCCGGGCTGCCGCTCGTGCTCCCGACGCTGCTGATCGGCGGCTCCTTCGGGGTGGCCGCCACGACCGCGGGGTGGGGCGACGTCGCCCCCGTCGTGATGTCGGTGATCGTCTTCTCCGGAGCCGCGCAGTTCGCGACCTTGTCCGTGCTCGTGGCCGGCGGCGGTGCGCTCACCGCGATCGCCGCCGCGACGCTGATCACCCTGCGCTTCCTCGCCCTCGGGGTGGCCATCGGGCCCTCGATGCGCGGCGGCCCGCTCCGGCGTGCGGTGGAGGGCTGGACGATCACCGACGCCTCGCTCATCTTGGCGCGTACGGGGGAGGCGCGCTACGGCCCATCGCGCCTGGTCGGGTCCTTCCTGCCGCAGTTCTTCGGGTGGACGCTCGGCACGCTGGCCGGCGTGGTGGCCGGCGGGCAGATCGCCGACCCCGACCGCTACGGCATCGACGCCCTGTTCCCGGCGTTCTTCTGCTACCTGCTCGCCGGGGAGCTCGCCGATCCGGCGTCGCGCCGCACCGCCGCGGCGGCGGGGCTCATCGCCCTGGCGCTCATCCCGGTCGCTCCCCCGGGCGTGCCGGTCATCGCCGCCTGCGTCGCGGTGTTCGCCGGGAGGCTGCGGGGATGAGCGCGGTGTGGACCGCCATCGCCACGCTCACCGTGATCACCTTCGCGGTCAAGGCGGCGGGCCCCGTCGCGCTGGGCGGGCGCGAGCTCCCGGGCTGGGCGGAGCGGCTGATCGTGCTGCTCCCCGCCGCGCTGCTCACGGCCCTCGTCGTGAGCCAGACCCTCGCCGACGCCGACCGGATCGTCGTCGACGCGCGGGCCGCGGGGGTGGGGGCGGCGATC
>CALMNS010000580.1 GCA_937871635.1 uncultured Solirubrobacter sp. | reverse complement strand
GGCCCGGCGCGACCCCGACGTGCGCGCCGCCCTGCGCTTCTACACCCCGTTCGAGACCGGCCGGGTGGCCAGCTACCGGCGGCTGCTGGCGCCGCGCTGGCTCGACGTGCCGCTCGCTCCGGGTCAGCGGCAGGGCCCCCGCGCCTTCGATGGCTTCGTCCGGGGCTTCCGGTCCACGTTCGCCGGCCTCCGCTTCCGCCCGGAGCAGGTCGTCGCCCACGGCGGCCGGGTGGCCGTACGCACCACGTTGACCGGGCGTCAGGTCGGGCCGTTCCTCGGGATCGAGCCCACCGGACGGCGCATCAGCGTGCGGACCATCGACATCCACACCCTCCGCGACGGGCGGATCGTCCGCTCCGACCACCTCGAGGACCAGCTGAGCATCGCGCTCCAGCTCGGCGGGACGGTCGGGCCGCCCGCCCAGGGCTGAGCTCCCAGCCCGTCCCATCCGTCCCATCCGTCCGGGCCGTGCGCCCGGACGGAGGCGGGTGGGTCACCCCGCGAGCCGCGGCCTTCCGCTCGCCCGACCGGCGGCCGCCTAGGCCGCCGCCAGCAGTCCGCGGTACCAGTCGACCGTTGCGCGCAGTCCTTCCTCGAGCGGCGTCGGGTGAACGCCGTACTGCTGCTCGAAGGCCTCCGAGACCACGTTCTGCGGCGTCGTGTGCTGGTAGAACATCTCCGCGTACTCGGCCATGAACGACTCGTCGAACGGGCCGAATGGCCGCGGGGAGTCGATCACCTCGAGCTCGATCGACTGGCCGGCGATGGCCTCGACCTCCGCGAGCACCTCGCGGGTGCTCCGGGCCGGGACGGTCGGCAGGTGCCAGATGCGGCCGTCGCCCTCCGGGTTCTCGCCGAGGGTGGCGAGACCACGAGCGACGTCGTGGATGTAGGTGTAGGAGTGGGGGAGGTCGGGATCGCCGAGGACGCCGACGGGCTGTCCGGTGAGCGCGTTGGGGAAGACGGCGCCGCCGAGCGTCGAGCTCAGGACGCCGGGGCCGTAGAAGTCGGCCGACCGACCCGCCACCACTCCGAGGCGGCCCGACGCGTGGGCGTCGAGGTAGCGCTGGTCGAGCGCGGCGCGCATCCGGCCCTTGCGGGTGGTCGCCGCCCAGGGCGTCTCCTCCGTGATGTGCTCGCCGTCGGCCTCGCCGTACGGGTACAGGGTGTCGAGCACCACGAGGCGTGCGCCGGCCTGCTCGGCGCCGGCCATGATGGCGGCGCCGATACCGGGCATCTCGGCGACCTGACGCTCGTAGGGAACGTTGACGCAGTGGTAGACGACCGCGGCATCGGCGGTCACCGCGACCGTGTCGTGCTCGTCGCCGAGGTCGGCGGCCGCCCGCTCGACCCCGTCGAGCGGATCGCCGTCGGCGCTGCGCGCGACGAGCCGCACCGGGTGCCCGCGCTGGGCGAGCTCGGTGGCCAGGGTGGTGCCGGCCGGGCCGGCGCCGAGGACGGTGTGCAGGGAGTTGGGCACGATGGCTCCTTCGCTTCGATGGTCGTTGGTGCGGTTAGGAGCGGATCTCGCGACGGAGGATCCGGTAGGCGCCGATGGCCAGCGGGAGCGCGACCCAGAGAGCGACGGTGGTCCCGACGCGGGCCCATCCGTCTGCGCTGACGAGGCCCTCGGGGAGCTCGGCCAGCGTGCGCTGCGTGTCGATCCACTCCCCGGCACCCTCCAGGAACGACAGGCTGGTGGCCGCGGTGATGCCGAGCGGCAGCGCGAAGTACAGGACGATGGCGGGCGCCGAGATCAGCGTCGCCGCCCCGAACGCCACGCCGATGAGCATGGAGATCACGAGGTAGACGCCGTACTGGCCGACCTGCCCGAGCGGCATGGACCACGTCCCGTCCACGCCGGGCGAGGCGAGCAGCGTGCCGGCACCGGAGATGACGAAGCTGGCGACCAGCATTGCAGCGGCGAGCACGACCGCCGCGCCGAGCTTCGCGCCCAGCACGTAGCCGCGCTGGGGGACGAGGGTGAACGTGTTCAAAGCGGTGCGCTGGCTCCACTCCGAGGCGACCAGCAGGACGCCGACGACGGGGAGCAGCAAGCCGGCCGGCTCGATGGCGTAGCCCATCATCGCCTCGAGCGTCTGGTCCTCCGGCTGAGCGCTGAACGCGCGGACGGCGACGACGACGGCGCTGAGGCCGACCACGCCGAGCGCGGTCCACAGCCCGGCGCGGGTGTCGAGCATCTTGCGGAGCTCCACGCGGATCAGCGTCAGGAGGCTCGGGCCGCCAGACACGGGTCGGGGCTTCGTCAGGAGGGTGAGGTTCTGGGTGCTCATGCGGAGGCTCCGATCAGGGGCTCGTGGGTGATGGGCTCGGCCTTGGCGGGCGTCGACGTGAGGTCGAAGAACAGCCGCTCGAGGCCGGCGGAGTCGGCGGCGCTCAGGTGACTGAGGGCCACGCCTCCGGTCAGCGCGGCGAGACCGATCCGATCCGGATCGGCGTCCACGAACAGGCCCCCGTCCGGGGCAGGGCGAGCCACGAGGCCGGCTCCGGCAAGCGCGGCCGCAAGGCCCTCGCCGTCGACGGCGCGCGCGAGCGTCAGGTCCTCAGGAAGCAGCTCGGCGTGGGTGCCCTGCGCCTGAACGCGTCCGCCGCCGATGATGACCATCCGGTCGGCGATCGCCTCCACCTCGGCGAGCAGGTGCGACGAGAGCAGCACCGTCCCGCCGCGGTCGGCGAAGTCGCGCAGCACCTCGCGCATCCAGCGCATGCCCTCCGGGTCGAGCCCGTTGGCGGGCTCGTCGAGGATCAGCACCTCAGGATCGCCGAGCAGCGCGTGCGCCAGCCCGAGGCGCTGGCGCATCCCGAGCGAGTACTGCCCGACGCGCTTGTGGCCGGCGCCGCCATCGAGGCCGACGTACTCCAGTAGCTCGTCCACCCGCCGCCCGGGGACTTCGAGCAGCAGCGCGGAGAGCGCGAGCGCCTCGCGGCCGCGGCGGCCGACGTGCTGGGCGGACGCGTCGAGCAGCGTCCCGACCCGGCGCCCGGGACGCTCGAGCGCGGCGTACGGACCGCCGAGCACGGTGGCGCGACCGTCGTCGGGCTCGGTCAGCCCGACGAGGATGCGCAACGTGGTGGTCTTGCCCGCGCCGTTGGGTCCGAGGAAGCCGGTCACGCTGCCGGGCTCCGCTCGGAACGTCACGTCGTCGACGACGCGACGGCCTGCGAAGGACTTGGTGATGTGGGTGGCTTCGATCATGAACTCCAGCATGCCGTCCACGGCCCCGCCTTCCATCGTCCGAACGGCCCTTCCCACTCATCCCTTCGGTCGCCGTATCCGACTTTGGTTGGACGCCGGCGAAAGGCCGGCGGCCTAGGCTCCGGCGTCCATGCCGAGCATCGCCTCCCGACCCTCCGGGGACGCCGCGTCGCCGGTCCTCCCGGCCCGGGTGCTCGATCTCGCAGCGCTCGCCCTGGCCGTCGGCCTCGGTGCGCTCGCGCTCGAGGAGTCCTGGCGGACCGACGTGAACACCGGCCCGGCGGCGGACATCGCGCTCGCGGTGCTCGCGCTCGCCGCCCTTGTCCTCCGCCGTCGGCGCCCTGCGGCCGTGGCGACCTTCGCGCTGGCGGCGTCCGCGGTCTCCGCGCTGGCGATCGGACCGGCGCTCGTCGCACTGTTCACCGCGGCCGTGTACGCGTCCACGCGCTCCCTCGCGCCGGTGACGGCCATCGCCGCCGTCGCCGCAGCGCTCGCCCCGGCGATCAACCCGACCGAGGACGCCTACCTGCCGGACGTCGTGACGAACGAGCTGCTGACCGCCGTGGTCATCGGGTGGGGGCTCTACGCCCGCGCCCGCGGGGACATCCTGAGCGCAGCGCGCGATCGCGCGCTGCGCCTCGAAGCCGAGCAGCGGCTCCGGACAGAGCAGGCTCGGGAGACCGAGCGCCGGCGCATCGCCGGTGAGATGCACGACGTGCTCGCCCATCGCGTATCGCTGCTCTCCCTGCAAGCGGGTGCGCTCGAGCTCCGCCCCGACGCCCCGTCCGAGCAGATCGCGCAGACCGCCGCCGCGGTCCGCGTCGGCGCCCGGGCGGTCATGGAGGAGCTCCGTGAGGTGGTCGGCGTCCTCGGCGACGGCCACGCCTCCGCAACCGCGCGGCCGCAGCCCACGCTCGCGCGGGTCCCCGCGCTCGTCGCGGAATCGCAGGCCGCAGGCATGCCCGTCGAGCTCGCGTTCACCGTCCCCGATGGGGTCGAGCCGCCGGGCACGGTCGCCCGGACGGCGCACCGCGT
>CALMNS010000579.1 GCA_937871635.1 uncultured Solirubrobacter sp. | reverse complement strand
CCTCCGCGGTGTGCGGGATCGCCGCGGCGAGCAGCGCCGCGCTCAGGCGACGGTCCTGCTGCCGCGCCGCCTGCACGAGGCGGCGGGCGTTGCGGGCGTGGGCCCCGCCGCTCGAGTTGACCAGCAGCCCGAGCAGCCGCTTGGTCTCCGGCCACCGCTGCACGGCGTACTCCTCGTGCACCTCGCGGGTGAGGTTCGCGCAGCGCCAGATCCAGTTGTTGGCCTGGTCGCGGCGCCCGATCTTCTTCTCGGCGAGGGCGAGGAGGATGATCTTGACGCCCTCCTGCTGCTCGGCCCGCGGCCAGCCCTCGACGAAGTCGAGCGCCCGGTCGAACGCCTCGGCGTCCTTCGCGGCGGCGATCTCCTGCAGGGCCCGGAGCCGGAGCTGCGCGTTCTGGTTGCGCTGCACGGCGGTGAGCAGGAAGGTCCGCTTGAGCTCGCCCGACTGGTCGAAGTGGAGCATCGCCCGCGCCCGGCGCCAGCCATTCGGCGTCACGCGCGCCCCGGCGAGCGCCGCCCACTGGATCTGCTCGCCGTAGTCGAGGTGCTCGACCGCGATCCGCCAGAGCTCGCGCTCGAAGACCTCGATCCGCTTGTTCTCGTCCGAGGCGACCGGGAGCACCCGCCGCTCCACCCGCAGCCGCCGGCCGCGGCCGCGGCGGACGGGACCGACGACGATGGCGCCCCCGCGGTAGACGTCGCGGTCGAGCAGCGAGTGCAGGGTGACCACCGGGTCGTCGTGCTTGGTCGCCGGGTGGACGAAGTCGACGACGATCCCCGACTCCTTGCCCTCGTGCCGCCGGGTGACGCGGCCGACGCGCTGCTGGTAGATGCGCCGGGAGGCGGTGGGCGCGAGGTGCATGCAGACCGTCGCGCGCGGCGAGTTCCAGCCCTCGGCCAGCAGCTGCGCGTTGACCAGGACGTCGACGTCGCCGCGCTCGTAGGCGGCGAGCGTCTCGGCCAGCTCGCGCTTGGGGGTCTCGCCCGACACCGCCCGCGCCTTGAGCCCCACGTCGCGGAACGCCTCGGCGACGTTGTAGGCGTGGCGCACGCCGGCGGCGTAGATGACCCCGGGGACGCCCTCGAAGCGCGTCTTGTAGAGGTCGGCGATGGCGAGGTTGAATGGGAGCTGGTCGAGGAGCTCGGCCAGGAGCTCCTGGTCGAACTCGACGTCGACGTCGCCCCGGCGCAGCGGCACCTTGGCGATCGTCCGCACGCCCGGGCCGGGCGGGATGCGCACGCAGCGGAGCGGGGCGATGACCCCGCGCCGCGCGGCCTGCGCGAGGTCGAAGCGCGAGGTCTGCGTCGGGAAGAGGTCGGTGACGTGGCGGGCGATCAGCGCGCCCGTCGCGGTCATGCCGATGAAGACCGGGCCGGCCCACTCGCGGATGGACTGCGAGGTCTTCTCGCCGAGCGCGGTGTGGGCCTCGTCGCAGATGACGATCGTGTAGGCGTCCGACACCCGGCCGGCGTTGCGCACGTACCACTGGTAGGTCTCGACGGTGACGAGGCCGTTGGCCGGATCGTGGTCGTCGGACCCGTTGGCCCCCTTGAGCAGGGCGGGGGAGATCCGGTCGCGGTAGCCGCGGTCGCGCAGCTCCCCGTGGAACTGGTCGACCAGGTTGCGGCGGTGGGTGAGGATCAGCGTGCCGCCGGTGCGCGACGCCTCCACGAACCCGAGCGCGGCGACCGTCTTGCCCGCCCCCGTGGCGTGCTCGAACCAGAAGCGGCGGCTGGCGCCCGGGTCGTCGACCGGCGTCTCGGTCTCCCCCGCGTCGTCTCCCGCCCAGTCCTGCGGCTCCTCCTCGGGCTCGTCCTCCTCGAGGTCCTCGGGCAGCTCCTCGGCGCCCGGGATCCCGGCGGACGCGAGCGGGGCGTCGGCGGGCCGGTCCGCCACGCCCGGCGCGGCGGCCTGACCCTCGGCGATCAGGGCGGTCAGCGTGCCCGAGAGCGCGTCGACCTGGTGCGGGGAGAGCAAGGTCCCGTCGACGAGGGCGGGCTCCTCCTCGGAGAGCAACCGCTCGAGCCCCAGCAGGAGGGAGAACTGCCTCCGCCAGGCGACGGAGGGCTTCTCGGCGCCGGCGCGCACCTCGGCGAGGGCGGCGTCGAAGGCGCGGCGGCGGGCGCCGCCGCGCGCCAGGGCATCCTCGATCGTTTCGCCCTGGAGCACGAACGGCTCGCGCGTGAAGGCCTGGACCCGCTCGATGTCGTCGGAGGAAGGGGGGGCTGTGACCGGATCGGCCACTGGCATGAGTTGCGCCATGGGACGGCTCGACTGCTCGACATGGAGGGGGCGCCGCCGATCAGCGATCCTGCGCGCGACCCCCGCGAGCCTCACGGGCCGGGAGAGCCGAAGCTCTGACCCTCGCGAGGCAGCTCCATTCAAGCAGACGGTGCTCCGGACCGCACGAGTCGGCGTCCTGCGCACCCTACCCGCAGGTACGCTGGTGATCCGATGCGACGCGCCGTCCTGCCGATCCTCGCGCTGCTCGGCCTCGCCGCCGTCCTCGTCGTCGGGCTGGGACAGGCCTCGGG
>CALMNS010000578.1 GCA_937871635.1 uncultured Solirubrobacter sp. | reverse complement strand
CCTCCGGCGCGTCGGCGGGCTCGTCGGCGGGCGGCGAGGCGGCCTCGGGGGTGGGCGCCCCCTGCCCGCTGCCCAGCCGCGCGATGGTCTCGCCGATCTCGAGCGTGTCCCCTTCGGCGGCGACGATCTGCAGCACGCCGTCGGAGTCGGCCTCGTAGGTCATGTTCGCCTTGTCCGTCTCGATCTCGACGAGCTCCTCGCCGCGCTTGACCTCGTCCCCGTCGGACTTCAGCCACTTGAGGATCGTGCCCTCCTCCATGGAGTCGGACAGGCGGGGCATCGCGACGTCGGCCATGCGCGCCAGCGTACCCCCCCGAAGACGGGGTCAGGCCAGCCTGGGCCGCCGAAGGCTGCGGCCGGTCCGCCGTGGGCAGGACGACGGACCGGACCGCTCCCCTGTCATCGACCGCGAGCTACAGATCGCGGAACGTCGAGAGCACCGCCTCGACGACCTGCGGCTCGTGCGGGTACGCGATCTGCTCGAGCGGCTTGGAGTACGGCATCGGCAGATCGGCGCCCGTCACCCGCCCGACCGGGGCGTCGAGGTCGTCGAACGCCTGCTCCTGGATGAGCGCCGCGAGGTTGGCGCCGACGCCGCCGTGGGGCCAGCCCTCCTCGACGATGACGCAGCGGTTCGTCTTGCGCACGGACTCGAGGATCGTGTCGAGATCCAGCGGCCGCAGGGTGCGCGGGTCGATGACCTCGGCCTCGACCTCGTGCTCCTGGGAGAGGACGTCCGCCGCCTTGGCCGCGGTGATCGCCTGGCGCGAGATGCCGACGATCGTCACGTCGTCGCCCTCCCGGCGGATCGCCGCCTCCCCGAAGTTCACGATGTGGTCCTCGTCGTCGGGGACCTCGCCCTTCTGGCCGTAGAGGTACTCGTGCTCGATGAAGATGACGGGGTTGTCGTCGCGGATCGCCGCCTTGAGCAGCCCCTTCGCGTCGGCCGCGGTGGTGGGCACGGCGACGAGCAGCCCGGGGACGTGGACGAACAGCGCCTCCCAGGAGTGCGAGTGCGTCGGGCCGAGCTGGTGGCCCGCGCCCTGGGGCATGCGGACGACGAGCGGCACCCGCACCTGGCCGCCGAACATGTAGTGGATCGCCGCGGCGTGGTTGATGATCTGGTCCGTCGCGAGCAGCGAGAAGTTGATCGTCATGAGCTCGACGACCGGGCGCAGGCCGGTCATCGCCGCGCCGACGCCCATGCCGACGATGGTGTTCTCGGAGATCGGGGTGTCGCGGACGCGCTTCTCGCCGAACTCCTCGAGCAGGCCGTTGGTGACCTTGAAGGCCCCGTTGAAGACGCCGATGTCCTCGCCCATCAGCAGGACGGTCTCGTCGCGCTGGAGCTCCTCGCGCAGGGCGGCGTTGAGCGCCTCGCGGTAGCGCATGGTGGCCACGGCTAGCGCTACTCCTTGGCCTGCTCGGCCTGTTGCGCCCCGTCCTGCTCGGCCTGCGCGGCGTCGGTGGCCTTGTCGAGGCCGATGTCTTCGCGCCCGGCCTGCTCGACGGCCTTGTCGTACTCGGCCAGCGGGCCGCGGTCCTTGGCGTCGAGGCCGCGCTCCTCCTCGCCGCGGTGCACGCCCGCGGAGCGCTCGTCGACCGAGTACCAGGCCCGGCCGACCTGGTCGCCGAGGACGTAGATGTCGTCGTAGAGCGACTCGGGCTCGGGGAACGGCGAGCGGTCCGCGAAGGCGACCGCCTCGTCGACGCGGGAGACCGTCGCCTCGTCGAACCGCTCCGGCTCGCCCGCCTCGATCGCCCCTTCGTCGATCAGGCGCTGGGCGAAGGTCATGAGGGGATCGCGCTCGCGCCACTCGGCGACCTGCTCCTTGGTCCGGTACTCCTCCGGATCGGCCATCGAGTGGCCGCGGAAGCGGTAGGTGATCGCCTCCACCAGCACGGGCTGGCGGTCCTCGCGCGCCCGCTTGAGCGCCTCGGAGATCACCTCGTAGGTGTCCACGACGTCCATGCCGTCGCACTGCATGCCGGGCACGCCGAAGCCCTCGCCGCGACGGTGCAAGGCGGTCACCGCCGAGTGGCGCTCCAGGGCGGTGCCCATCCCGAACTGGTTGTTGGTGACCATGAACACGACGGGCAGCGACCAGAGCGCCGCCAGGTTGAGCGTCTCGCCGAAGGTCCCCTGGTTCGACGCGCCGTCGCCGAAGACGCAGAGCGTCGCGTCGTCCGTGCCGAGGTAGTCGCTCGCCAGGCCCATCCCGGCGGCGAGCGGCAGGTTGCCGCCGACGATCCCGTAGCCGCCCATGAAGCGCCGCTCGAGGTCGAACATGTGCATGGAGCCGCCGCGGCCCTTGCTCACGCCGTCCTTGCGCCCGAACAGCTCGGCCATGACGTTGTCGGGGCTCGTGCCGCGGGCGAGGCAGTGGCCGTGGGAGCGGTACGTCGAGATGAGGTAGTCCTCGTCGCGCATCGCCCGGACGGCGCCGACGATGGTCGCCTCCTCGCCGATGGCCAGGTGCAGGAAGCCGCCGACCTTGGCCTTCGCGTACATCTCCCCGGCGCGCTCCTCGAAGCGCCGGATCAGCGTCATGGTCTCGAGCCATTCGCGGGCGACCTCAGGTGCCGGGAGCGCCCCGGTGCCGGGCTTCCTCTCCTCCAGTTCCGCCATGCTCGCCACGGTAGCGCCCCGGGTAGCGTGGGGTCGTGCGGACTTGGAGCGCGACGTCGACGGCCCCGCCGGAGGTCGCCTGGTCGCTGCTCAGCGAGCCGGGTGCCTGGCCGACCTGGGCGCCGCACGTACGTGGCGCGTGGGGCCTCGGCGAGCCCGAGG
>CALMNS010000577.1 GCA_937871635.1 uncultured Solirubrobacter sp. | reverse complement strand
CCAGCCGACGTCGAGGTCCGTCGGCGGCTTGGCGGCCACGCACGCGGCGCGGCGCTCCCCGGCGGCCAGGTCGGCGAGCAGCTTCCCGTCGGCCCCCGCCCGGTCGAGCAGCGCGGTGGCGGGCAGGTGCCCGAGCAGCGGGACGGAGGCGAGCACGCGGCCGAGCTCCTCGAAGACGAGCATGGCGTCCATGGCGCCCAGCTCGGCGCCGCCGTGCGCCTCGGAGATGAGCAGGCCCGCCCAGCCGGCCTCGCCCGCCGTCGGCCACAGGTCGGTCGGGGTGGCGCCCTCGAGCGCCTCGCGCGCCTCCTCGACCGTCTTGAAGCGGCCCAGGGCGCCGCGGGCGGCCTCGCGGAGGAACTCCTGCTCGTCGGTCAGCGCGAAGTTCATGACGCCCCTGCGGCCGCGCGCTCCTTGGCGCGCAGCTCGGAGAACGGGACGCCCTTGTCGAGCCGCGGCTCGGGCGGCAGGCCGAGCACCCGCTCGCCGACCAGGTTGCGCAGGATCTCCTCCGTCCCGCCCGCGCTCTTGAGGCCGGGGAGGTCGGAGACGAGCTTGCCCCACCCGTCCTCCTCGAGCGCGTCGGGGCCGAGCGCGTCGGCGAGGAGCTCGCCGGCGTCGATCGCCGCCCTGATCGTCGTGACCTTGGCCATGCCGCCCTCCGGGCCGGGCACCCCGCCCTTCATCAGGGTGGTCAGCGTGCGGTAGCCCGTGAAGCGCAGGGCCAGGAAGTCGGTGGCGATCTCCCCGAAGCGGTGGCGGACCTGGGGGTCGAGCGTCGCCGCCTCGTCCTCGATCAGCGCATGGGCGAAGCGGTCGGCCCGCCAGCCGAAGCCCTCGCCGCCGAGCCCGATGGTGATCCGCTCGAAGAGCAGGGTGGTCAGCGCGACGCCCCAGCCACCGTCCACGGGCCCGACCTCCGAGGCCGGCGCGAGGTGGACGTCGTCGAGGAAGACCTCGTTGAAGTGCGCGTCGCCGGAGATCTGGCGCAGCGGGCGGACGGTCACGCCCTCGGCGTCCATCGGGATGACGAACATGGTCAGCCCCTTGTGCTTCGGGACGTCGGCGTCCGTCCGGGCGAGGAGCAGCCCCTGGGCGGCGAACTGCGCGTTCGTGGTCCACACCTTCTGGCCCGTGAGGCGCCACGAGCCGTCGGACGCCTGCTTCGCGCGGGTCTGGATCCCGGCCAGGTCGGAGCCCGCGGCCGGCTCGGAGAAGAGCTGGCACCAGACCTCGTCGGCGGTGAGCATCGGGCCGAGGTAGCGGTGCTTCTGCTCCTCGGAGCCGTGGGCGATCAGGGTCGGGCCGAGCATGCCGACGCCGATGATGTCGAGGATCCCCGGCACCCCGGCCCGGCCGATCTCCTGGTTGGCAACGACCTGGTGCAGCGGCCCGAGGCCCTGCCCGCCGTACTCCGCCGGCCAGGTGATCCCGTTGAGCCCGCCCTTGGTCAGCTCGGCCTGCCAGGCCCGGCGCCCGGCGATGTACTCGGGCGTCTCCTCCTGCTGGCCGCCCGGGTTCTCCGGGGCGCGCCCTTGGTTCGCCTCGAGCCAGGCACGGACCGTGGCGCGGTACGCGGCCAGCTCCGGAGTGTCGTTCAGGTCCATGCCGCCGAGCCTACCGCCCGGGTTGACTGACCGGTCAACCGGTTCGGCACGGGCCGTGGCAGGCTAGGGGCGTGCTCCGCCTCGCCCAGCTCGCCGCCACGGCCGTCGTCCTGCGCCGGCTCGCGCGCGGGCGGGTGCGGCACGCGCCGCTCGAG
>CALMNS010000576.1 GCA_937871635.1 uncultured Solirubrobacter sp. | reverse complement strand
AGCCCGACGAGCTTCGCGTCGAGGGCTACGGGCTCACCGTCCAGGTCGGTCCCGGCACCGTGGCCCGGCTCGCGTTCCGCGCCAGCCGGCCGGGGACCTTCGCGATCGCCGGGCGGACCACGGGTGGGCGGCCGGCGGCGGAGCTGGCGGTAGCCTCGACCCCATGAGCGATCTCTCCCGCCGCCCCAATCGCACCCCGCGTCGCGTCCGCGAGCAGCGCGCCTACCGCCTCGGGGTGACGGGCGCGGGAGCCGGCGTGGTGGCGGTGGTGACCGGGATCCTCGCGATCCTCACGCCCCTCTCCTTCACCATCCCGGTCCTCGCCGTGCTCGTCGCGGTGATCTGCGCCGTGCTGTTCCGCCAGACCGTGAACTGAGCCGGCGCCGCAATCCGGCGCACAACCTTGACACAACCGTGTTAGGGTTGTCCCGGTGCCGCTCGACGCCCTGACCATCAACGAGGCCGCGGAGACCACCGGGTGGTCACCTCGCATGCTGCGCTACGTCGAGCGCGTCGGCCTCGTCGCCCCGGCGCGTACCACCAAGGGGTACCGCCTCTACGGGCCGGCCGAGCTCCAACGGCTGCGCACCCTGCGCGAGCTGCTCGACGCGCACGAGCTCGGCCTCTCCGACGTCGCCTTCGCCCAGCGCATGCGCTCCGACAAGGCCCTGCGCCAGGCCGTCGACGGCTGGTTCACCACCGAGCCGCGGCGACCTTCCGACGTCCCCGCCGCCGACTGGCTGCGCTTCGAGCAGGAGAAGCACGAACGCCTCCTCGAAGCCGCCGTCGCGGCCGCCTAACGATCCCACCGAAAGGAACCATGGCCACCGCCACCCAGCAGGACTTCAAGGTCGCCGACCTCTCCCTTGCCGCCTACGGTCGAAAGGAGATCGGGCTCGCCGAGCACGAGATGCCGGGCCTCATGTCCGTCCGCGCAGAGTACGCCGCGCAGCAGCCCCTCAAGGGCGCGCGCATCATCGGCTCGCTGCACATGACGATCCAGACCGCCGTGCTGATCGAGACGCTGACCGCGCTCGGCGCCGAGGTCCGCTGGTGCTCGTGCAACATCTTCTCCACCCAGGACCACGCCGCCGCCGCGGTGGCCGTCGGCCCCGAGGGCACGCCCGAGGACCCCAAGGGCGTGCCGGTCTTCGCCTGGAAGGGCGAGACGCTCGAGGAGTACTGGTGGTGCACCGAGCGCGCCCTGGACTGGAGCGGGTCCGACGGCGCTGACGGCGGCCCGCTGGGGCCGAACATGCTGCTCGACGACGGCGGCGACGCCACCATGCTCGTGCACGACGGCGCCCGCTTCGAGGCCGCCGGGGCGGTGCCGGCGACCACCGAGGAGCACTCCGAGGAGTACGGCGTCTTCCTGGCCACCCTGCGCCGCACCCTGGCCGAGGACCCCCAGCGCTGGACCCGCGTCGGCGCCGACATCAGGGGCGTCTCGGAGGAGACCACCACCGGGGTGATGCGCCTGTACCAGCTCGCCGCGACCGGTTCGCTGCTGTTCCCGGCGATCAACGTCAACGACTCGGTCACCAAGAGCAAGTTCGACAACCTCTACGGCTGCCGCCACTCGCTCGTCGACGGCATCTTCCGCGCGACGGACGTCATGCTCGCCGGCAAGGTCTCCGTGGTCTGCGGCTACGGCGACGTGGGCAAGGGCTCGGCCGCCTCGCTGCGCGCCCAGGGCTCGCGGGTCGTGGTCACCGAGATCGACCCGATCTGCGCGCTGCAGGCCGCGATGGAGGGCTACGACGTCAAGACGCTCGAGGACGTCGTGGAGACCGCGGACGTGTTCATCACGACCACGGGCAACAAGGACATCATCACCGCCGCGGACATGGCGCGCATGAAGCACGGCGCGATCGTCGGCAACATCGGCCACTTCGACAACGAGATCGACGTGGCGGGCCTCGCCCGCACCCCCGGGATCGAGCGGATCAACATCAAGCCGCAGGTCGACCAGTGGGTCTTCTCCGACGGCAAGGCGATCATCCTGCTCTCCGAGGGCCGGCTGCTCAACCTCGGCAACGCGACGGGCCACCCGTCCTTCGTGATGTCGAACTCGTTCACGAACCAGACGATCGCCCAGATCGAGCTGTTCACGAAGAACGACGAGTACGAGAAGAAGGTCTACGTGCTGCCGAAGTACCTCGACGAGAAGGTCGCGCGGCTCCACCTCGACGCCCTCGGCGTGAAGCTCACCGAGCTGCGCGAGGACCAGGCGGCCTACATCGGCGTCCCGGTCGAGGGCCCGTACAAGACCGATTCCTACCGGTACTAGCGCGTAACGTCGTCCGGAGATCGCTGAAGGTGATCGAAGGACGATCCGCCGAAGGCGGTCGTCTCCGGATCGAGTGGGCGGACGGGCAGATGCCGGTCCTGCGCTCGATCCGGGCCCGCTTCGCCCGCGAGCAGCCGCTCGCGGGTGTCCGGGTGGCCGCCTGCCTGCACGTCACCGCCGAGACGGCGAACCTCGTGCGGGCCTTCGTGGCCGGCGGCGCGGAGGTCGGCCTGTGCGCCGCCAACCCCATCTCCACCCAGGACGACGTCGCCGACGCGCTCTCCGGCGAGGCCGAGGTCCTCGGCCGCCGCGGCGACGACCCCGTCCCGCACGTCATCGCGCTGGCCGCTACCGAGCCCCAGGTCACGCTCGACGACGGCGCCGACCTCCTGTCCGTCCTGCACGCCCAGGGACGGGCCGGCACCCTGCTCGGGGGCACGGAGGAGACGACCACCGGGCTCGTCCGCCTGCGCGCGCTCGAGCTCGCGTGTCCCGTGCTGGCGGTCAACGAGGCCCGCACGGAGCGCCTGTTCAACGACCACTACGGCACGGGGCAGTCCACGCTGGACGGGATCCTGCGGGCGACGAACCTGCTGCTCGCCGGGCGGACCTTCGTGGTGGTCGGCTACGGCTGGACGGGCCGGGGGATCGCCAACCGCGCGCGGGGCGCGGGCGCCCAGGTCATCGTCTGCGAGATCGACCCGATGCGCGCGCTCGAGGCGCGGATGGAGGGCTTCGAGGTCATGCCCGCCCTCCTGGCCGCCGAGCGCGGCGACGTGTTCGTCACCGTGACCGGCTCCCGCGACGTCCTCGGGACGGAGCACTTCGCGCGGATGAAGGACGGCGCGGTGCTCGCCAACGCCGGTCACTTCGACATCGAGATCGACCTCGGCGCGCTGCGCGCCGCCGCGGCCGGGGGCGTCCGCGAGGTTCTGCCGCTCGTCGACTCCTACGACCTCGGCGACGGTCGCCGGCTCAACCTCCTCGCCTCGGGCCGGGTGGTCAACCTCGCCGCGGGACAGGGCCATCCCGCCGCCGTCATGGACATGTCCTTCGCCAACCAGGCTCTCGCCGTCGAGCACCTCGTGCGCCACGGCTCCGAGCTCGCCCCGGGCGTCCATCCCGTCCCCGACGCGGTGGACTCCGAGGTGGCGCGGCTCAAGCTCGAGTCGCTCGGGGTCGAGATCGACGAGGCGACCGAGGGCCAGCTCCGCTACGGCGAGGGCTGGGGTCGGCGCTAACGGGTACCTGGTCAGGCGTGAACACCGACGGATTGCAGGCCAGCGTGGCCAAGATGCGGGCGGAGGGCGTCGCGGACGCGGCGATCGACACCTTCGCCCACTACTACCGGCAGCTCACCGCGGGGGAGACGGGGCTCATGCGCGAGGCCGACCTCGAGCCGGTCCGCGACCTTCCCGACGCCGACGAGCTGACGGGGGACGCCGCCCCCGAGCTGCTCGACCAGGCCGTCGTCATCAAGGTGAACGGCGGGCTGGGGACGAGCATGGGGATGACTCGGGCCAAGGCGCTGCTCGAGGTCAAGGACGGCTTGAGCTTCCTCGACATCACCGCCCGCCAGATCCTGTCCGAGCGCGAGCGCTCGGGGGCCCGGCTGCCGCTCGTGCTCATGAACTCCTTCGCCACCCAGGCCGACTCCCTCGCCGCGCTCGAGCGCCACCCCGGCCTCGCCGTGGACGGCGTCCCCGCGGACTTCGTCCAGAGCAAGGAGCCCAAGCTGCTCGCCGACGGGCTCGTCCCCGCCGAGTGGCCCGAGGACCCGTCGCTCGAGTGGTGCCCGCCCGGCCACGGCGACCTCTACCCGTCGCTGGAGACCTCCGGCATGCTGGCCACGCTGCTCGAGCAGGGCTACCGGTACGCGTTCGTCTCCAACGCCGACAACCTCGGCGCGACCTTCGACCCGCGCGTCCTCGCCTGGTTCGCGGCGCAGGAGCTGCCGTTCGTCTCAGAGGTCTGCGACCGCACGGAGGCCGACGTCAAGGGCGGGCACATCGCCCGCCGGCGCGAGGGCGGCGGCCTCGTGCTGCGCGAGACGGCGCAGACCGCCGAGGAGGACGTCGCCGCCTCGCAGGACGTCGAGCGCCATCCCTACTTCAACTGCAACAACCTGTGGATGGACCTGCGGGCGGTGTCCGAGACGCTGCGCGCGCGAGACGGCGTCCTCGGCCTGCCGATGATCGTCAACCGCAAGACGGTGGACCCGGGCGACAAGGGGACCCCCGAGGTGATCCAGATCGAGACGGCGATGGGCGCCGCGATCGGGGTGTTCGAGGGCGCCGGGGCGCTGCGGGTTCCGCGGGCGCGCTTCGTGCCGGTCAAGACGACGGACGACCTGCTCGTCCTGCGCTCGGACGCCTACGCGCTCGACGGCGCCTCGCGGGTCGTCCTCGCCCCGCAGCGCGGCGGGCGCCAGCCGCTCGTCTCGCTCGACGCCGATCACTTCAAGCTCGTCCGCGACTTCGAGGCACGGATCCCGCCGTCCGCCCCGCCTTCGCTGATCGCCTGCGACCGGCTCGAGGTCGAGGGCGACGTGACCTTCGGGGCCGGCGTGGTCTGCCGCGGCCGGGTCCGCGTCGAGGGGCCGCGCCGGCTCGAGGACGGCGCGGTGCTTCAGGGCGCCGCGTAGCGCTCGGCCCGCTGGTCCTCGCGCTCCGACTCGGTGAGCATGCGGGCGAACAGGTAGGCGAGCGCGATGCCCATCACGATCGACTGCTCGAGGGCCATGATCAGCCCGGCCACCTGCTGGTCGTCGACGGCGTCGAGCCCGAGGCGCGTCCCTTGCGAGAAGTCGTAGGCGTAGAAGGCCTCCGGCGAGAAGGCCAGGGCGACCCCGAGGAGGCCGACCAGCAGCTTGGTGGAGGCCATGTAGGCGACCGGCCCGAGGCCGCCCAGCCGCAGCCGGGAGCGGATCGGGGAGAGCAGGTGCCACCAGTAGAGGAGGCCGGCGGCGCCGAAGGAGAGGTGCTCGAGCGTGTGGACGGCCGGGTACCGGAGGGCGGCGTCGTAGAGAGCCGGGACGTGCCAGAGCCACATCACGCCGACGTACGCCACGACGCCGAAGACGGGGTGCCCGAAGGGGCCGGCCGCCCGCTCGAGGCGCTGCAGGCGGCGGGTCACCGGGCGCAGGAGCTGCTTGGTCAGCGCCAGGGTGAGGGCGATCGGGGCGAGGTCGGCGATCAGCAGGTGCTGGATCATGTGGGCGGAGGCGAGCTGCTCGCCGAGGACGTCGAGCGGCGAGATGAGCGCGGCGGCGAGGAGCGCGATCCCGAGCAGCCACAGCGCGAGCCGCCCGGCGCCCGCGGCGCGGGCGCCGCCC
>CALMNS010000575.1 GCA_937871635.1 uncultured Solirubrobacter sp. | reverse complement strand
GCCGAGGAGGCCCGGGGGCTGCGGGCGGCGCGCCTGAACTCGACCGTCGCCCGGTCCGAGCGCGAGGACGCCCTGGCCGACCTGGCCGAGGACGCGCTCGAGTTCCTCTTCCTGGCTCCCGAGCAGCTCGCCAACCAGGACGTCCTCGGCGAGCTCGCCGTGTCGCGCCCGTCGCTCATCGTCGTCGACGAGGCCCACTGCATCTCCGAGTGGGGGCACGACTTCCGCCCGGAGTACCTGCGGCTGGGCGCCGCGGTGGAGGCGCTCGGCGGTCCGACCGTCCTGGCCCTCACCGCGACGGCGGCCCCGCCCGTGCGCCAGGAGATCGTCGAGCGGCTCGGGCTCGAGGACCCGGCGATGGTCGTCCGCGGCTTCGACCGGCCGAACATCCGCCTCTCGGTCGATCGCTTCTACGACGAGCGCCACCACCACCGCGCGCTCGTCGAGCGGATCGTCGAGGCGCCCAAGCCGGGCATCGTCTACGCCGCCACCCGCAAGGGCGCCGAGGCCATCGCCGCGTCGCTGGCCGAGGCCGGCGTCCGCGCCGAGGCCTACCACGCCGGCCTGGGCGCCAAGCTGCGCGAGGCGGTGCAGGAGGCCTTCATGGAGGACGAGCTCGACTGCGTGGTGGCCACCACCGCGTTCGGGATGGGCGTCGACAAGGCGAACGTCCGCTGGGTCTTCCACTCCGCGCCGGCCGACTCGGTGGACTCCTTCTTCCAGGAGCTCGGACGCTGCGGGCGCGATGGCGAGGCCGCCGAGTCCGTCCTGTTCTACCGCCAGGAGGATCTCGGGCTGCGCCGGTTCTTCGCCGGCTCGGGGCAGGTCGGTGAGGCCGAGCTCGACAAGGTCGCCTTCTTCGTCGAGGTCGCGGGAGCGCCCGTCGAGCCGACCGACCTGCAGGTGGAGACCGACCTCTCGCAGTCCAAGCTCACCACGGCGATCTCGCGGCTGGAGGACGCCGGGGCGGTCGAGGTCCTGCCCACGGGCGAGGTGGCCGAGGTCGAGGACGGCGCCGAGCGCGAGGAGGCGGTGGCCGAGGCGCTCGAGATCGAGGACCGCCGCCGCTCCTTCGACCGGTCGCGGATCGAGATGATGCGCGGCTACGCCGAGACGGACGGCTGCCGGCGCGCGTTCCTGCTCTCCTACTTCGGCGAGCCGTTCGAGGCCCCCTGCGGCAACTGCGACAACTGCCAGGCGGGCCGCACGGAGGCGCCGCCCGAGGCGGTCCCGTTCGCGCTGGGCGCCCGCGTGCGCCACGGCGAGTGGGGCGAGGGCGTCGTCCAGCGCTACGAGGACGCCGCGATCGCCGTGTTGTTCGACGAGGTCGGCTACAAGA
>CALMNS010000574.1 GCA_937871635.1 uncultured Solirubrobacter sp. | reverse complement strand
GCCTGCTGCTCGGCAACTTCGCGGCGTCGACGGTGGTCCTGCTCGGGCTCTGGGCCCGCTCGGCGCGCCACGCGTTCGGCGGGCGCCCAGACGCGGCGATGCTCCCCGGCATGCTCCGCTTCGGCCTGCCGACGGTGCCGGCCGAGGTCTCCGTCTTCGCGCTGTTCTTCGTGGACCGGCTCTACCTCTACCGGGTCGAGGGGGAGGCCGAGGCGGGCCTCTACTCGCTGTCGATCAAGCTCGCCGCGGTGGTCATCTTCACGGTCCGGGCGTTCCAGTACGCCTGGCCGCCGCTCGCCTACTCGATCTCCGACGACGACGAGGCGCGCCGCGTCTACGCCCGGGTCACCACCTACTACGTCCTGTTCACCGGGCTGGTGGTCGCCGGCCTGGCGCTGCTCGGGCGCTGGGTCGTCCGGCTCCTCGCCGCCCCGGCCTTCTTCGAGGCCCACGAGGCGCTGCCGTGGGTCGGGCTGGGCTGGGCGCTCTACGGCCTCTTCCTCGTGCTCGTGGCGATGGCCGGGCGGGCCCGGGTCACCGTCCGCAACCTCCCCGCGGCGCTCGCGGGGCTCGCGGCCAACGTCGTCCTGCTCCTCCTCCTGGTCGGCCCGCTGGGGATCGCGGGCGCCGGGATCGCCCTGTGCGGGGCCTACGCGGTGATGCTCGCGGCCATGTACGGGCTGACCCGGTCGCTCTTCCGGGTCGACTTCGAGTGGGCGCGGCTCGCGCTCGTGGTCGGCGTGGCGGGGGCGGCGACCCTGGCCGGCGAGCTGCTCCTGCCCGCCGAGGGCCTCCCGGGCTTCCTCGGGCGGACCCTGCTGCTGCTGGCCATCCTCCCGGCGCTGGTGGCGGCCGGCTTCCTGCGGCCGGGCGAGCGCGACGCCGTCCGCGACTGGCGGGCCGCTCGGCGCTCGCGTCCCGTTCCGGCCTCTAGATGATCGATTCCGAGTTCCCGGGGCAGGTGAGGGAGAGGAGCATGTCGCGGTCGGTGCTCGACCCCTTGGTCGGGCCGCTGTAGCGGTTGGCGCCGTCGCGGCGGCTGATCAGCGTGGTCGTCGCCGCCTCGAGGTCGCGGACGAAGATCCCGCGGGCGCCGTTGCACTTCGCGGGGGAGAGGTTGGGCGCGTCGGAGGTGAACGCCACCCGGTTGCCGTCCGCCGACAGCGACGGGTGCTCGCTGGTGCCGTCGGCGGCCACGCCGAGCGGGCCGGCCGCGCGGCTCGCCAGCT
>CALMNS010000573.1 GCA_937871635.1 uncultured Solirubrobacter sp. | reverse complement strand
CCTGGGTCCTGCGCGGCGGGCCGCCGGAGTGGCACGAGCGCCCCGTCGAGGTCGCCTCCGCCCCCGCGCTGCGCTCGATCGGCGCGGGGTAGCCCGCGGCGGGGCATCCCCGCCGGACCCGTCGTCTAGCCGCGCCCGTTCGTCGACACGAACTGGTCGGTGATCGCCGGCTCGAGCCCCGGGTCGAGCACGATGAGCACCTCGTCGCCGCCCTGGATGACCGTGTCGGCCTTGGGCACGAAGCCGCCGTCGGGCCGCAGCACGGAGATGACCAGCGAGCCCTCGGGCATGTCGAGCTCCTGGACCTCGCGGCCCGCCGCCGGCGCCTGGTGGGAGACGACGAGCTCGATGATCTCGAGCCGTTCCTCGGGGAGGTCGAGCAGGTGGACGAGCCCGTAGGACGGGACCTCGTGCTCGATGAGCCGCAGGATGAGGTCCGTCGCGCTCACCGCGGGCTGGATGCCGAGCAGCTTGAAGGTGTCGAGGTTGCGCGGGTTGTTGACCCGGGCGATGATCCGGTCGCTGAGGTACTTCTCCTTCGCCACCTGGCAGATGAGCAGGTTGTCCTCGTCGTCGCCCGTGACGGCCACCACCAGGTCGGCGCGCTGGATGCCCGCGCGCTCGAGGACCCACAGCTCGGTCGCGTCGCCGTACTGGACGGCGTGCTCGAGCTCCTGCTCGACGATGAGGTACCGCCGCCGGTCGGACTCGATGACCGTGACCTCGTGCTCTTTCCCGATGAGCTCGCGCGCGAGGTTCCAGCCGACCTTGCCGGCCCCGCAGACGATGACGTAGAGACCCATGCGCCCTCAGACCTCGGTGAGCGCCGCCGCCTCGAGCTGCTCGATGGCGATCTGGGTCGGACAGATGGTGTGCAGCCCCTGCTCGCGGTACCACGCCGCCCGCCGGGGATCGAGGACCCGGGCGATCACCCGGGGCACGCCGTAGCGCTTCTGGGCGATCTGGGCCACCACGAGGTTCGTGTTGTCGCCGTTCGTGCAGACGACGAAGGTGTCGGCCTCGGCGATGCCGGCCTGCTCGAGCGCGTCCTGCTCGAGGGCGGTGCCGATCGTGAAGCGGCCGCCCGCCTCCTCCCAGGACGAGCCCAGCTCGACGTCGAGGCGCTCGTGGGAGAGGGCGTCCTCGTCGAGCACGGAGACGGTGTGGTTGGCGCGGAGCGCGGTGGTGGCGAGGGAGGAGCCGACCCGGCCGGCGCCCACGACGAGGACGAACACGCAGCGCAGCCTACGAGGTCGGCGCGGCCGTCGGGTCGGGCGCCGGAGCGGCGTCCGGCTTGGGCACCGGCGGAGCGGTGAGGATGACCCGGCAGGGCGCCTTGTCGACCACGTAGCGGGTGGCGTCTCCGACGAAGGCGTCGCG
>CALMNS010000572.1 GCA_937871635.1 uncultured Solirubrobacter sp. | reverse complement strand
GTCCGGCGCCTGCGTCGCGTCTGGCGCCGGCCGCCCGCCGCGATCGAGCGGCTCGTCGTCCCGCCGGGGCGCCGGCTGCCGACCACGCTGCGGCGCGAGCTGCGGATCGACCTGGTCGGCGACGACTGCGCGGGCGGGGAGGTCGACCGGATCGACGGGCAGGTCGAGGCCGACGCGACCAACGCGTCCGAGCTCGAGGAGGCGACGCCGATCTACTTCTCCGCGCGCCCCGCCCCCTCGGGCTGAGCCACCTGGCGGGCGGCGTGCTCGCAGAGGCCGTCGACGAAGGTCTGCGTCGCCTTGTCCAGCGCGCGGCGGTAGAGCGCGCCCATGCCGGGGACCTTCGCCCGGAAGGTCGTGTGCCAGCGGATCTCGGTCTCGGGGCCGCGCGGGTCGAGGTCGATGTCGGCGCGGTAGTCGCGGACGCCGAGTCCGCCGAGCAGCTGGTAGCTCAGGCGCCGCTCCTCGCGACGCTCGACGATCTCCTCCTTGACGGTGACCCGGCCCGTCGTGAACGTCCGGATCTCACCGACGCCGTCCGCGGCGCCGGGGTCGAGGATCGCCGCCGACTCAACCGGGGTCCAGGCCGGCCACGTGCGGGTGTCCCCCAGCAGGCGCCACACCTGGGCCGGCGTGGCGGCCGCGGTTCCCCGGATGTCGATGTCCTGAAGCGCCACCGCTCCTCCTTCGCTGTTCCGAATGGTACGTGTGCCAAACGGTACAGTACGCGGGCATGGACGGGGCCTCGCCGCGGGAGCGCCTGCTCGACGCGCTGCTCGCCCACTTCGAGCGGGACGGGCTCTCGGACACGAGCCTGCGCGCGATGGCCGCGGCGATCGGCTCGAGCCACCGCATGCTCAGCTACCACTTCGGCTCCCGCCAGGGCGTGCTCGTCGAGGTCAGCCGCGCCGTCGAGCGCCGGCAGCGCGAGGCGTTCGAGGCGATGCTCGCCGAGCCGTCCACCTCCCCCTTGACGATCATGCGGAGGATGTACGAGCGCTTCACCGATCCCGGCCTGCACGCCCAGGAGCGCCTGTTCTTCGAGCTCTACGCCCGGGCGCTGCTCGACCCGGACGCCAGCGCGTTCGTCCCCGAGGTCGTCGAGGCGTGGCTCGGGCCGCTCGTCGAGCTGTTCACCCGGCTCGGCTTCACCGGCCAGGAGGCGGTGGCCGAGGCCCGGATCGCGCTCGCCCTCTCCCGCGGGATGCTGCTCGACCTGCTCGCCACGGGCGACCGCGCCGCCGTCGACGCCGCGGTGGACCACTACCTGCGTCGCTACGACGACCGGCCCCCGGCGACCTGAGGCAGCAGCCGCTCCAGCGATGCCCGCGGACCTCCCTCATCCTGGGTGCATGAGCTCGGCCAGCGCCAACCAGCCGCAACCGGCCTCTACGGAGCGCCGGGGCGATCTCGTCGCCGGCGCCATCTTCTACTACGACCTCGGCTCGCCCTACGCCTGGCTGGCCGCGGAGCGGATCGAGGGCCTGCTGGGACCCGTCGACTGGCGGCCGGTACTGCTCGGCGGGATCTTCGCCGCGACGGGCCGCTCGTCGTGGGCCCGGACGGAGCGGCGCGCCGACGGGATGGCGGAGGTCGAGGACCGCGCGCGCCGCTACGGGCTGCCGCCGGTCGTGTGGCCTGAGCCGTGGCCGAACGACGGGCTCCTGGCCATGCGGGCGGCGGCGGCCGCCGCGCGCGACGGGCACGCCCGCGGCTTCGCGCTGGCGGCGCTGCGCCTCGCCTTCACCGAGGGCCGGGTCCTCAGCGAGCCGGACGCCGTGCGCGAGGCCGCCTGGCGC
>CALMNS010000571.1 GCA_937871635.1 uncultured Solirubrobacter sp. | reverse complement strand
GCGCTCGGGCGGCCGGCGTGGTGGTCCAGTCCGCCCGTGGCGCCGGCGTCGCTCTCCGCGTCGTCCTTCGACCGCGGGCTCGACCTGCGCTGGCGGCGCACCTCCTACAGCGACATCACCGCCGGGGTCCACGACGCCCGGGTGGCCAGCGAGCCGGAGGAGGAGGAGGAGGTCGTCGAGGACGAGCGTCCCTTCGACCTCCCGGTGCGCGGCGCGGGCGAGGACCCGTCCGCCGTGCTTCGCGCGGTCCCCTCGGTGCTGGCCGACCTGCCGTCGGGAGTCCAGGTCGGCACCTTCGTGCACGGGGTGCTCGAGGCGGCCGACTTCGCCGCACCCGCGCTCGACGCCGAGCTCGCCGCCTGCGTGGCCCGGGTGCAGGCGCGACGGCGGCTCGAGATCGGCTCGTCTGCGGCGGTGGTCGCCGGGCTGCGCGCGGCGTTGGAGACGCCGCTCGGTCCCGGGCTCGACGGGGTCCGGCTGCGCGACGTGGAGCGCGCCGACCGCCTCGACGAGCTGGTCTTCGAGCTGCCGCTGGTCGGCGGCGACGAACCGAGCGGCGGCCTGACCCTCGCCGCGATCGGGGCGGCGCTGCGCCGCCACGTGCCGGCCGGCGATCCGCTCGCGGGGTACGCGGCGCGGCTCGAGGACCCGGTCCTCCGCCAGGACGTCCGCGGCTTCCTGACCGGCAGCATCGATCTCGTCGCCCGCCTGCCGGGCGCGGCGGGCGGCCCCCGCTTCGCGATCGTCGACTACAAGACGAACCGGCTCGGCACGCCGGGCGAGGCGCTGACCGCCTGGGACTACCGTCCGGCGGCGCTCGCGCACGAGATGCAGCGCGCGCACTATCTCCTGCAGGCGCTGCTCTACGCGGTCGCCCTGCACCGCTACCTGCGTTGGCGGCTCGACGGCTACGACGCCTCGCGGAACCTCGCCGGGGTCGCCTACCTCTTCGTGCGCGGGATGACCGGGGCGTCGACGCCGGTGGTCGACGGGGCGCCGTGCGGCGTCTTCGCCTGGCGGCCTTCCGGCGCGCTGGTGGAGGAGCTCAGCGACGTGCTCGACCGGGGGGCGGTCGGGTGAGCACGGTGGGGGTCGACCCGTTCGACGTCCGCCGCTCGCTCTCGGCGGTCGGAGTGCTGGGCGAGTTCAACGCGGCGGGCGTGCTCAGCGCCGCCGACGTGCACGTCGCCTCGCGCCTGTCTGCGCTCGGTGGAGCGGCCGACGAGTGGGTGATCCTCGCCGCCGCGCTCGCCGTCCGCGGGCCGCGGCTCGGCCACGTGTGCGTCGACCTCTCGACGATCCGCGAGACCGCGGCGGTCGACGCCGAGGAGACGGTCGACCTGAGCGCGCTGTCCTGGCCGGAGCCGGGCGCGTGGGTGGCGCGGGTTCGCGCGAGCGGCGGGCTCGTCGGGATCGGCGAGCCGACCGGCGAGGTCGGCGAGCCGCGTCCGCTGCGGCTGGTCGGGTCGACGCTCTACCTCGACCGCTACTGGCGCGAGGAGCGGCAGGTCGCCGCGGACCTGCTCGCGCTGGCCGACGCGCCGCCTTCGGGTGTGAGCGCGGCCGTGCTCAGCGGCGGTCTCGAGCGGCTCTTCCCGGGGGAGACGGACCGCCGCCAGTCCTTGGCCGCCGCCTCGGCGGTGCTGCGCCGGTTCGCGGTTGTGGCGGGGGGTCCGGGGACTGGCAAAACCACCACCGTCGCCCGGATCGTCGCCCTGCTCGCCGAGCAGGCCGTCGCCGGCGGGGCTCCGCCGCCGCTCGTCGCCCTCGCCGCGCCGACCGGGAAGGCGGCCGCCCGCCTCCAGGAGGCCGTCCACGAGGAGGCGCCCGATCTGCCGGTGTCCGGGCCGGTGCGCGAGCAGCTCCTCGGGTTGAGCGCCGCGACCCTGCACCGGCTGCTCGGCTGGCGCCCGGACAGCCACAGCCGCTTCCGTCACCACCGCGGCAACCGGCTGCCGCACGACGTCGTCATCGTCGACGAGACGTCGATGGTGTCGCTCTCGCTGATGGCCCGGCTCGTCGAGGCGGTCCGGCCCGACGCTCGGCTGGTCCTCGTCGGCGATCCGGGCCAGCTCACCTCGATCGAGGCGGGCGCCGTGCTCGGCGACGTCGTCGGCCCGGCGTCGGACGGGCTGCGCGTGCGCCCGGCAGCCCGTGCCGCTCTCGCGGAGGTGACCGGGCACGACGTCGCGGCGACCGACCCTCCGTCCGGGGGCGCGATCGGCGACGGGATCGTCGTCCTCGACCGCGTGCATCGCTTCGGCACGGGCATCGCCGCGGTGGCCGAGGCCGTGCGCCGCGGGGACGCGGACGCGATGCTGGCCGCGCTCACCGGCGCCGCGGACGAGGTGACGTGGAT
>CALMNS010000570.1 GCA_937871635.1 uncultured Solirubrobacter sp. | reverse complement strand
GAGCCGGTCGCCGAGGCGGCTGCCTCGCTCGGTGACGAGCGAGCGGCCGGCTTCGCCGCTCACGCCACGGACGAGGAGGCGGCCGAGGCGTGCGTCGCGCACGCGATCGAGCGGTTCGGAGGGCTTGATGTGCTGGTCAACAACGCCGGGACCAACCCGGCCTTCGGGCCATTGGTCGAGCAGGACCGCGCACGGTTCACGAAGACGGTCGACGTCAACCAGTGGGCGCCGGTGCTCTGGAGCGGCTTAGCCTGGCGCGCGGCGATGCGCGAGCGGGGCGGGGCGATCGTCAACGTCGCCTCGATGGGCGGCCTAGTCGTTGAGCGCGACCTCGGCGCCTACAACGCCTCGAAGGCGGCGCTCATCCACCTGACCCGGCACCTCGCGTTCGAGCTGGCACCCGGGGTGCGGGTCAACGCGGTCGCTCCGGGTGTGGTCCGCACCCGCCTGTCGGAGGCGCTGTGGAGCGCCGACGAGGCCCGTGTGAGCGCCCGGGTGCCGCTCGGGCGCATCGGCGAGCCGGCCGACGTCGCCGGCGCGGTCGCCTTCCTCGTCTCGGACGCGGCGAGCTGGATCACCGGCGAGACCCTGGTGGTCGACGGCGGGCAGAGCATCGCGGGCGCCCCTGCGCCGCAGGCCGACGGCCCGCTGCGCTAAGCATGGGGTCCCCAGTCCACTCTGCGGTCGGCTCCACGAGGGCTCGACCGTCCCGGCGCCAGGAGGAGGAGCATGTCCAACGCGGCTGATCCGGTGTGGCATCGCGCGGCGCGTGCGCCCGAGGAGGTGGCGCTCCTCGGGGCGGACGGGCCGTGGAGCGCCGAACGCCTGCGAGAGCGCGCGGCGGCGGTGGCGCACGAGCTGGTCGAGGCCGGGGTGCGCCCGGGCGATCGCGTGCTGCTCGTCTGCCCGAGCGTGCCCGAGTTCGCCGGCGCGTACTACGGGGTGCTCGCCGCCGGCGCCGTCGCGGTGACGGCGAACACCATGTCCACCCAGCGCGAGCTCGAGTACTTCGCTAAGGACGCGCAGGTCGCGCTCGCCTTGGCCTGGCACGGGACCGAGGACGCCTGCGCGCGGGCGATGGCCACCTCCGGCATGCGCCACCGGACGTTGCGCGCGGGACTCGCCAATCTCGCACCCGCGCCATCGAGCGCGCCGCCCGCGGACGTCGGGCCCGACACGACGGCGGTGCTCCTGTACACCTCCGGCACCACTGGTCAGCCGAAGGGCGCCGAGCTCACGCACGGCAACCTCGTGGCCTGCGCGACGGCGTTCGTCGAGAGGATGCAGATCGGTCCGAGCGATCGCTACGGGACCGCACTCCCGCTCTTTCACGTCTTCGGCCAGGCGGTGGTCATGGGCACCGCCCTGCGCGCCGGGGCGAGCCTGTCCCTGCTCGAGCGCTTCGAGGCCCCCGCGCTCATCGAGATGCTGCGGCGCGACCGGCTGACCGTGCTGGCCGGGGTGCCCACGATGTGGAACGCGCTGCTGCAGGCCGCCGACCTCGCCGAGCCGAGCGACTTCGCGACGTTGCGCATCGCCGCCTCGGGCGGCGCGTCGCTCCCCACCGAGGTGCTGCGCGCGGTCGAGGAGCGCATGGGCTGCGTCATCCTCGAGGGCTACGGCCTCTCCGAGACGACGGGGGCGGCGACGTTCGCCGCGCTCGGCCGACCGCACAAGCCCGGATCGGTGGGCATCGCGCTCCCCGGCTGCGAGGTCCGGGTCCGGCACGCCGACGGCACCCAGGCCGACGAGGAGGAGGTCGGCGAGATCTGCCTGCGCGGGCCATCGGTGATGAAGGGCTACTGGGGTCGTCCCGAAGCGACCGCCGAGGTGCTCGACGACGGCGGCTGGCTGCGCACCGGCGATCTGGGGACGGTCGACGCCGACGGCGATGTGCGCATCGTCGGCCGCACGAAGGACCTGATCATCCGAGGCGGCTACAACGTCTACCCCCGCGAGGTCGAGGAGGTCCTCTACGGCCATCCCGACATCGTCGAGGCGGCAGTGGTCGGGGTGCCCGACGACCACGTGGGCGAGGAGGTCGCGGCCGTCGTCGTGCTGCGGCCGGGCGCCGAGCTCGCGCTCGAGCCGCTGCGCGAGTGGGCCAAGGCGACGCTCGCGGCCTACAAGGTCCCCCGCCTCCTCCGGGTGGTCGACGAGCTGCCCAAGGGCCCCAGCGGCAAGATCCTTAAGCGCGAGATCGACCGCGAGGCGCTGCGCCCGAGCGAGGGCTCCGCCCGACGGAGTTGACGTCAGTCTCAAGTCGGAGTGGCGTCGGCCATCTCGGGCGTGATCGAGCGCGAGAGCGTGGTCGGTTCGCTCTCGCGCACCAACGCGCCGACCTTGATCATCACCGGCGAGCAGGACATGCCGCGTCCCACCGAGTGGGCCGACGAGATGGACGAGCACCTGCCCCACTCGGAGCTGTGGCGCCTGCCCCGCGTCGTCCCCGCCCGCTGAGCGCACCCTCCACGGCCCTCAGTGCCCGCTCGCTCACGGGGCGGCGAACGCGAGAGTTGACGACGAGCTCAGCCTCGCCTGACCCCGCCGGACCGTGGACTAGGATGAGCCCGTGGCTGCTCGAAGCGATCGACGGAGTCGCCCCCGCGGCGACAGCGGACCGACGGTGGTACCGCGCAGCGCGCGGGGGATGCGCACCCGGGCGGCGCTGGTCCAGGCCGCCCGCGTCGTGTTCGAGCGCGACGGCTACGCCAACGCCCGGCTGACCGACATCACCGACGAGGCGCAGACCGCCACCGGATCCTTCTACACGTACTTCAAGGGCAAGCAGGACATCTTCGCGGCGGTGCTCGAGGAAGTGCAGGACGAGATGCTCTACCCGCAGGTGCGCGAGATGGGTCACGGCGACGACCCGGTCGAGGTGGTGCGGGCGTCGAACGAGGCCTACCTCGACGCCTATGCGCGCAACGCGCGACTCATGGGCCTCCTCGAGGAGGTGGCGATCGCCGACGAGGGCGTCCAGCAGTTCCGGCGCCGGCGCTCCGCCGCGTTCGGCAAGCGCAACGCCAAGGCCATTCGCGAGTTGCAACGGCGCGGCATCGCCGACGCTTCGATCGACGCCGCCTTGGCCGCGTCGGCCCTTTCGAGCATGGTCGGGCGCATGGCCTACTACACCTACGTGCTCGGCGAGGAGTGGGAGCGCGACGAGCTGATCGAGACGTTGACCCAGCTCTGGGTCAACGCACTGGGCATCACGAGCCGCAGCGACGGCGGCACGCCGCCCAGCCCGTAGGGACCCGGGCGGGCGGTGCGGGCTGCGGCGCTGGTCGCCGCGCGCAGTGCGCCGCTCGCGCTCGACGTCCGCCGGCGAGGCCGAACCCCTGGCGGGTCAGCGCGACCAGGAGGGGTTCTCGGCGTTGCGCGCGAGGACGCGGGCGCGGCCGCCGGAGGCGATCGGGATGCTCAGCAGTCGGGGGCCGCCTCGGCGGCGCGACACGAGGACGTGCTTGCCATCGCGGGACACGCCGTGAACGGCGTCGACCCGGCGGGCCAGGATGCGTCGACGTCGCGTCTCGACGTCGATCACCTCCACGTCGCTGCCGTCCTTCGACAGCCGGACGGAGTTCTCGACCAGCAGCTCACGCTCGCCCGGAAGCCAGGCCACGGGGCTGAGGAGGGGATTCACGTTGGTGGAGCTCCGCTCGAGCACGCGGCGGGGATCGCTCACCTCGAGCGACTGGACGTGCAATCCGGCCGTGAGCCGATTGACCGCGAGCCGGCCAGACGGAGCGAGTGCGGCACGTACGAAGACCCGACGCGCGCGGACCCGCGGAGCACCGCCGGCCAGCGGGACGTCCACCGACGCGGGCTCGCAGGTCGTCCTCGAACAGGCTGAGGGTGACGGTCGCGGGGTCCGGGAAGCCCACGACCAGGCCGAGCAGATCCTCCGTCTCGAGCAACGCAACCGCCGGACCACCCGCGACCGGGATCGAGACGAGCCGGAGGACGGAGCGTCGAGTGTCTACCCCGACGACGCGACCTCCGTCCGGGGTGAACGCCAGGGCGTACGCGCTGAGCGCGAGCCGGCGAGGCGGAGCGGAGCCGTCGACCGGGGCGAGGACCAGCTCGCCGTCCAGGGTGCCGGCGGTCACCCGCCGGAACGCCACGAGTCGCCCATCCGGGGAGACCTGGGGAGTGTCTCCCGGGCCCAGTGAGCGCGGCGACGTGCCGTCGTCCTCGGCCACACGGACGGCGTCGGTCCGCGTATCGATCCAAGCGATCGTCGCCTGGGCGGGAGCAGTGAACCCGAGCGTCATCAGCACGGCGAGGATGGCGATGCGCATCGGTGCAGCGTGACAGGAGCGTGTTCCGCGCCGTCCGGGACCGCGCCGCCGACGCCGTCGTCCTGGCCCGCCGCTCCCGCTCGAGCATCATGGCGTCGCGGGCGGGCCCGTGAGAACAGGTCATGCTGCCCCCAGGCGGCGCGCGAGGAACCGGATCGTGTTCTGATCCTCGTCCGGGGGGGCGTCCCTGTGCGCCCCGACGATCACGTGCAGGCGCTTGTCGGTCGAGCGGAGCGCCACGAACAGGTCCACGACGCCGTGCAAGGGGAACAGCTGATCGTCGATATCGCCGGTTTCCAAACGGCACGCGATTCAATCGAGGTCATCGCCGACAAGATCGCCGCGGCCGTCGGCCGGACGCGGGCATGCTCGTTCCCGTCCTCGCCCCCTGGCGCCGTCCTCCATGCGCGATACGGCGCGGCGGCCTCGAACCACCGTGACCAAGCGGCGAGCCCCGCGGAGGGAACCTGGGCTCATCAGCCCTTGACCGCGTATCCACCGAGACCGCGCTCGAGCGATTCGATCGCGAGCGTGGATTGCCGGGGAAGCTCGCGGGCGAGCTCGGGAACGCCTGCTCCGGCGAGCGTCCGGCGCCGGACGTAGTCGATGCCGGCGCGGTGGACTCCCATCATCGCGTGGGCGGCGACCCAAGGCTCTAAGCGGTCTGAGTCGGCCCCGGTCTCGTCGGCGAGCAGCTGCGCAAGCGCCGCCGTGTATCGCGCGAAGATCTCTCGCTCGCGCGCCTGGAGGGCTGGGCTGTCGGTCACCAGGCGAGTGATCGCCTGGACCCGCCTCGTGGCCTCGGCGGGGTCAGCGTCTTCCATCGCGAACACGCCCCGGGGCTTGAGGACGAAGCGGGCGAAGGCAGAGAGTGCCGATTCCCCCCGCTCGCGTTGGCCTACGACAGAGAGCATCTCCGCCTCGAACGCCTCGAAGCCGCTGTAGAAGAGATCCTCCTTGGTCGGGAAGTAGTTGAAGACCGTCTGCTCGGCGACCTCGGCTGCGCGGGCGATGTCCGCCACGGTCGTGGCCTCGAAGCCTCGTTCGAAGAAGAGCCGCCGCGCCGTCTCGGCGATCAACCCGCGCGTGCGCCGCTTCTTGCGCTCTCGCAGGCCCAGCGGTTGCTCGGCCTCTTCTGACGAGTCCACAGTGCGGCGATTATGGCAGCTCCAATACTGGTTACGCTCGAAACTTCGAGTCGCTACAGTCTTTTCCCAGTGCCCGTCCTCCCAGAGCTCGAACCGTTGCTAGCCCGTATCCGTGCGGCAGGAGCGCCTGACCCGGCGACGCCGGTCGCCCAGCGTCGGGAGCAGGTCCACGCCGGCATCGACCTGCAGCAAGCGCACACGGTCGAGCCCGTCCCGACCGCGCCACACGTCGACTGCCGCGTCCGGGTGGCCGGCGGTGCGATCACCGTTCGCGTCTATCGCTCCGAGGTCACGGAGACGGTCGGCTGCCATCTCTTCGTCCACGGCGGCGGGTGGTGGATGGGGACCCTGGACCAGAGCGACCTGGCCTGCAGCCGGATCGCGTACCGGGTCGGCTGCGCCGTGGTCTCGGTCGCTCACCGCTGGGCGCCCGAGCATCGCTTCCCGGTCCCCGTCGAGGACTGCTACGCCGCGCTCGGCTGGGTCGCGTCGACCGCCGCCGAGCTGGGCCTCGATGCCGGCCGGATCTCCGTCGGCGGAGTGTCATCCGGCGCCAACCTCGCAGCGGCGGCGACGCTGATGGCCCGCGACCGCGGCGCTCCCGACGTGCTCGCCCAGAGCCTCGAGGTCCCGATGCTCGACCTGACGATGTCCCAGGCCTCGATCGACGACCTCGCCCACGGCGCCATGCTCACCCGCGAGCGGCTCGCGCTCGAGGTCGCCGACTACTGCCACCCCGAGGACCGCTCCGATCCCTACGCCTCCCCCCTGCTGGCCCCCGATCTGGCCGGCCTGCCGCCGGCGCTGATCGCGACGGCCGAGTACGACCTGCTGCGCGACGACGGTGAGCAGTACGCGGCGCGGCTCCGAGCCGCCGGCGTCCCGGCGATCGCCGTGCGCTGGCCCGGGCACCTGCATGGCTCGCTCGGGATGACGCGGCTCGCTCCCTCCGCGGACGAGTGGCACCAGCGCCAGCACGCCTTCCTTCGCGAGTGGCACGGCCTCGACGAGCCCCACGCCGGAGCCCCGCACACCGTCACACCACGAGAGGAGACACGACGTGCACATCGAACCTGACGAAGTCGCCGCGTTCCTCGCGACGTGGGAGGAGGCGGAGACGAGCGGCGACGCAGCCGCGCTCGGTGAGGCGCTGGCCGACGACTTCACCGCGTTCGGCCCGCTGGGCTTCGCGCTCTCCAGGGAGGAGTGGCTCGGGCGGCATGAGACCGGCGCGCTGAAGTACGAGGCGTTCGCGCTCGAGGACCTCGAGCTGCGCCGCTACGACGGCGTGGCTGTCGCGACGGCACGCCAAACCGGAACGGGTACCTACAACGGCCACCCGGTTCCGAGCGAGCTCCGGGTCACGATCGTCCTGACCGACACGGCCGGCGCCTGGCAGCTCGCCGTCATCCACATGAGCTTCATCGCCGGCACCCCCGGGGCCCCACCGATCCCACGGCGGCCCTGAACGCCCACGACGTCGCGTTGAGCCGGGCGGCGAGATCGCCGGAACATCCGTCACTTCGACCAGGAGGTCCCCATGGACAGGACACGTCTTTCCCTGATACCCGACGGTCCGCTGCACGTGAGCGGTCCCGCTGAGATCGTCCGCCACGACGGCGATCCGATCGAGCCGCCGGCGCCGGAGTTCTACCTGTGCCGCTGCGGCCGATCGATGAACAAGCCGTTCTGCGACGGCTCGCACGCTCGAACCGGTTGGCGGGAGGAGGGATCAACAGCGCTGCGCGCCGCGTGCTGCTCGTCACCGCGCTGGGCTTCCTGGTGGCGGTCGTTCTCGGCGCGCCGGTCGCCGGGCTGCTGGGCGATGAAGGCAACGACTTCAACGACCCGGACGCCGAGAGCTTGGTCGCTGCCGAGCGGCTCGCCGAGCTGCGCGGGTCCGAGGAGCTCGGGCAGCTCGTCGTCCTCGTGCCCGCCGGCGACGCCGGCACGGTGCGGGCGATTCTGCGACGCGACGAGGACGTCGCGCGCACCGCGGTGCTCGCCCAGCGAGCGCGGCGAGGTCGCCATCCTCGCCGGGTTCCGGCCGCAGGCCGACAGCGAGGACGTTGCCGAGCGACTGGAGACCCAGCTGGCCGGCCGCGACGGCGTGCGCGTCGGCGGCGAGGCGCTCGCCGGTCCGGCGGTCGGTGAGCAGGTGAGCAGGGACCTCGCACGCGCGGAGCTGCTGGCGTTCCCGCTCCTCTTCCTGCTGTCGCTGTGGGTCTTCCGCGGGGTCGTGGCGGCGCTGCTGCCGCTGTTCGTCGGGGTGCTGACGATCTTCGGCACCTTCCTCGCGCTGCGGCTCGTCAACGAGCTCGAGCCGCTGTCGATCTTCGCACTCAACCTCGCGATCGCGCTCGGACTGGGCCTGGCGATCGACTACAGCCTGTTCGTCGTCACGCGTTTTCGCGAGGAGCTCGGACGCGACCCGGCGCGAGCGCTGAGCCGGACGATGCAGAGCGCGGGCCGGACGGTGCTGTTCAGCTCGGCGACCGTGGCGGTGGCCCTGCTCGCCCTGCTGGTCTTCCCCCAGCGCTTCCTGTACTCGATGGGGCTGAGCGGCGCGTTCGCGGCGACGATCGCCGGGCTCGTCTCCGTCACCGCGCTGCCCGCGCTGCTCGCGGTCCTCGGCCGCCGCGTCGACGCGCTCGCACCCGCCCGCTGGCGCCGCTCGCCGGAGGCCGACCGCGGCGTCTGGTACCGCCTCTCGCGCGCGGTCATGCGCCGCCCCGCCGTGGTCGCGCTCGTCACCACGGCCATCCTGCTGCTCGCCGGGACGCCCGCGCTGCGCATCGAGTTCACCGGCGTCGACGCGACCGTCCTGCCCGACGACGCGGTGCCGCGGCAGGTCTCCGAGACGCTGCGCGCCGACTTCCCGCCGATCGCCGATCCGGTCACCGTCGTCGTCGACGCGCCGGCGTCCGCCCAGGCCGAGCTGCGCGCCTACGCGGCGCAGATCGGCCAGCGGCCGAGCGTTGCCCGCGTCGGCCGGCCTGAGCGGCTCGGGCAGGCATGGGCGGTGGAGGCGGTGCCGGTCGGCGCGGCGCTCGACGACCGGTCCCTGGATCTCGTGCGCGATCTGCGCGCGGCGCCCGCTCCCGGACGGGTGACGGTCGCCGGGGAGTCGGCCGAGTTCGTCGATCAGCAGGCCAGCCTCGGCGACCGCCTGCCCGTGGCGTTGCTCATCCTCGCCGCGACGACGTTCGCCATCCTCTTCCTGCTGACCGGCTCGGTCGTGTTGCCGCTCAAGGCGCTCGTGATGAACCTGCTCTCGCTGAGCGCCGCGTTCGGGTTGCTCGTGCTCGTCTTCCAAGACGGCCGGCTCGAGGGACTGCTGGCCTACGACTCGCAGGGCGCGCTGGAGGCGACGCAGCCCGTGCTGCTCTTCGCCGTCGCCTTCGCGCTGTCGACCGACTACGGCGTCTTCCTGCTGACCCGCATCAAGGAGGCCCGCGACCAGGGATCGACCAACGACGAGGCGGTCGCGCTCGGCCTGCAGCGCACCGGGCGGATCGTCACCGCGGCCGCCCTTCTCCTCTCCGTCGCGCTTGGCGCGTTCGCGACCTCGGAGATCATCTTCATCAAGCAGGTCGGGCTCGGGACGGTGTTCGCCGTGCTCATCGACGCCACGATCATCCGCGCGCTGCTCGTCCCGGCGCTGATGGCGCTCCTCGGCGAACGCAACTGGTGGGCGCCAGCGCCCCTCCGGCGCCTGCACAGGCGTGTCGCGGTGCAGCATGAGTAGGTCCGCGGGCATGGCCAGCCGTCGCGCCGTTCGACCTCGGCGACCACCGCAGCGGGGACCGCCACGGCGTCCCGATCTTCGTCCCAGCTCGCCCGCGAGCGCATCAAGAACCCCCTGATCACGGAAAGGAGCACCAGCCATGTCACTCGTCCGCGTCCCCAACTTCTCCATCTCACTCGACGGCTTCGGCACCGGCGACGGACAGACCCGCGACGAGCCGTTCGGTCACGCCGGCGAGCGGCTGCACGAATGGATGTTCGACACCCGGTGGGGCCACGCGATGCAGGGCCGGCCCGGCGGCAGTCGCGGCGTCGACGACGCCTTCACCCGGCAGCACGACCCGGGGATCGGCGCCGAGATCATGGGTGCCGGGAAGTTCGGCCACCCCGGCTGGGAGGACGACCCGGACTGGAAGGGCGCGTGGGGTCCCAACCCGCCGTTTCACACACCGGTCTTCGTCCTCACCCATCACACACGCTCGTCGATCGAGATGGAAGGCGGCACGACCTACCACTTCATCGACGCTTCGCCCGCCGAGGCGCTCGAGACGGCGCGCGAGGCGGCAAACGGCAAGGACGTGCGCCTCGGCGGAGGTCCCACCGTGATCCGCGACTTCGTGGCCGCCGGGCTCGTGGACCACATGCACATCGTGGTGGTCCCGATCCTGCTCGGCCGGGGCGTGCGGCTCTGGGACGGAATGGAGGGCCTCGAGAACGACTACGCGATCGAGGCCACCTCCTCCCCCAGCGGCGTCACGCACGTCACCTTCACCCGCGGGGGTGTGTGAACCGTAGCGAGATCGCGCGGACGCGCGCCCAGCAGCGAGGAGCGGTCGGGTGCTTACCAGTCGATGGCGAGGTGCCGGCGCAGGGCGTCTTTCCCGGTGTTCGTGACGACGACGGCGCGGCCCCGGGGCAGGCGAGTGATCCAGCCCGAGGCCAGGAAGCGGTCGAGGAGTCCGCGGCCCGCGCCACCTGCGAGGTGGTGGCGCTGCTCGGACCAATCGATGCAGTAGCGCACCGCTCGGCGACGCGGCGGCAGCTCGACGCCGAGCTCGTTGAGGAACGCGCGCCCGGTGTCCGTGAGCTCGTAGTCGAGGTCGTGACCGAAGCCGCTGCGGCGGTCGAGTCCCACCCGGGACCCGTCGGCTCGAGCTTCGTCGCTGACCAGGTGGCCCCGGGCGATGAGGGCGGCCATGACGGCGACGCCGAGCCGTCCAGCGAGATGGTCGTAGCAGGTCCGGGCCTCGCGCAGCTGGTGGGCGCGCGTGTCGTCGCGCAGCGAGCGCACGGGCCGCGGCGGCGCGAGCCGGGTAAGGACCTCGAGCAGCTCGCCGACGTCGGGGTTGGCGAGCTTGAAGTATCGGTAGCGGCCGTTGCGCTCGACGGAGAGCAGGCCCGCGCCGACGAGCTTTGAGAGGTGCGACGAGGCGGTGGAGGCGTGGACGCCGGCTTCCGCCGCGAGGACGCTCGCAGGAAGGGCTCGCCCGTCGTTGAGGGCGAGCAGCATCCGGGAGCGCGCCCCGTCGGCGAGCAGCGCAGCCACGGCGGCCACGTCGGCGTCGCCCCGCAGCGCTGGGGTGTCCTGCGTCCCGGCCACTGAGAGAGAAGGTACGACCTTGACGATTGGATCGTCGTCCAAGCGTCGGCGAGCGATCATGGCGGCCATGACGACCCATCGCTACCGCTCGACGCTCGCCTGGGAGGGCTCCACCGCGGTGGGCTACGACCGCTACGAGCGCGCCCATCGCCTCACCACGCCGCCCGCAGCGGGCGAGCTGACGCTCAGCAGCGACGCGGCCTTCCGGGGTGACTCGCGGCTGATGAACCCCGAGCAGCTGCTGCTCGCCGCAGCCAGCTCGTGTCAGCTGCTCTCGTTCCTGGCGCTCGCGGCGCGCTCGCGCCTCGACGTCGTGGCCTACGACGATGAAGCGCAGGCCGTCATGCCGGGCGACGCACAGCCGATGCAGATCACGCGGATCACGTTGCGGCCGCGCATCCGGCTCGCCGCCGGTGGCGACGTCGAACGGGCGCTCCGGCTCGTCGATCGAGCGCACGACGGGTGCTTCGTCGCCAACTCACTGCGCACGGAGGTCGACGTCGAAGCCAGCATCGCCTCCGCCGGGGAGCGCTGACGTGCGCGACCTGGAGATCGCTCTCGATCATCGACCGGGGGCGCTGGCCGAGATGGGAGAAGCGCTCGGACGCGCCGGCGTCAGCGTCGAGGGCGGCGGCGTGTTCGTCACCCCCGAAGGCGGCGTCGCGCACTTCCTCTTCGACGATGCTGCCGCCGCGAGACGCGCGCTCGAGGCGGCGGGCATCCGCGTCGTCGCCGATCGCGAGGTCCTCGTCGGGCGTCTGCGCCAGGACGTGCCCGGCCAGCTGGGGCTCCTCGCCCGACAGATGGCCAACGCCGGCGTGAACATCGAAGTCCAGTACAGCGACCATGACCACCAGCTCGTCCTCGTCGTCGACGACCTCGCGCGCGGCACAGCCGTCAGCAGCGCGTGGCGCCGCGCAGCCGAACCGCGCAGGCCATGACCGCCACGCGACGCAACCTCTCCCGGTCAACCTCACCGCGCGCCCCGAAGCGGTGATCCGAGCGGCTTGTCGGGCGCCGCCACCGTGCCTTCTACGCGTCCGTCGCGTCGAACGACCGGAGGATCTTGGTGGCAACCCGAGCCAGCATGACCAGCTCGTCCGGCGTGAGGCGAGAGAGGAAGTCGCGTTCGACGATCGCGACCGCTGTCTGGCGGGCAGCGGCGAGTCGGGCGCGGCCGGCATCGGTGAGCTCGACGTCCAGGGCGCGCCCGTCACCGGCACTGTGCCTCCTGATCAGCAGACCCTCCGCCTCCAGCGTGCTGAGGTGACGGGAGACCCTGCCGGGGCTGAGGTCCAGGTCGATGGCGAGATCACGGGCCAGCAGCGTCGGCTGATGGCACTCGTTGAGGCGGCCGAGCAGGCTGAGCAACGTCAGGCTCAGCCCGTGCTCGGCGAGCATCTCGCGGTTGTGCTTGGCGGGGAGCAGGCGCGAGATCTCCATGATGCCCGCCCACCCGAGCTGCTGGTCGGCGTCCCAGCGGTTGCCGAGCTCCTCGCCCAGGAGGTACTCGACACGGCGTCTGACCGCGGCGCCTGAGTTCTGGGTACCTTCGATCACGTCGCCGGGCCGGTGAGCTCGATGACGTTGCCGGAGGGATCGGCCACCCTGGCCCCCGGTCGATGTTGGAGCGGATGCAGGACGGCGCCGCTCCGGTCGAGATCGGTGATCACGTCCTGCAGCGCGCCCGCGTTGACGTACCTCAACCGAAGGTGGTGCAAGCCGGCGGCGTCATCTGGCGCGGGAGGGGCTCCGCGTCCTTGCCACTCGTTGATCGCGAGGCGATGCAGGAAGGAGCCTTGGGCGTTGAAGTCTCGCATGCCCATGATCGGTGGGTTGGATCTGAACCCGAGTCGTTCGTAGAAGCGAGCGGAGGATGCCAGGTCTCCGACATGGAGGTGGTTGTGGCCGACCCGGGTCCCGGGCGAGATCGGACGGTCGGTCGCCAGGTCGGGGAAGGCCTCGAGGATCGGGAGCACCTCGAGCGGTTCCACCGGCCCCTGTTCGCTTCCGTCGGTGCCGACGAACTTCGGTGACGGGCCGACGATCACGTGGTCGAATCGATCGGCGGTCTCGAAGGCGAGCTCGACGCCGATCCCGTCGCCATCGGAGAGGTACATGGCCCAATGCAGCAGGTGATCGGTCGGACGCGGATCGACGCCTCGGCTGACCAGGCGAGCGAGCGTCTCCGCGAACTCCCTCGCGGTGGGGAGGTGGAGCGCGACGTGGTAGAGGCCTGAGTGGCCACGCGGCGTGGGCCGCTGAGCCCCCGCGTGCAGGACGACGAGCTCGGCGTCGTCGACGCCGAGAGCGATCTCGTCGCCCGACGTCCGCGCGACCCGGAGGCCCAGCAGCTCGTGCCAGAAGCGGAGGGCTCGGTCGGCATCGCGCACGCGAAGGTGCGTCGCCTCCCAGGTCGCGAAGTCCGTCCCCCGAGTCTCAGCGGGGCGAGGTCGGTCGAGCAAGACGGGATCGGACATCAGGTCGCCTCGCTGCAACGCGTCGAGAGTGGGTGAACGTGCACACGGATCCTCGGTCCCTTGAGAATATGTGCTGGGGCAAATAACTGTAGCGGGTCTGCGAGATCGGTAACCGCGCGGCGAAGTCGCGATGTCGCTCCCTCCCTGCCGGAGCGGCGACGTTCGCTTCTGTGTGCGGGGGCAACTAGTGGACGCTACGTTGCGACGACCGACCAGCTCAAGCCTTGGAGACACGATGCGTTCTCTTTCTGTTCCCGCCTCTGGCGAGCAGCCCATCCTCGCGAACCTGCCCGTCCCGACACCCGGCGCCGGGGAGGTCCTGCTGCGCGTTCGCGCGGCTGCGCTCAACCCGCTGGACAATCACATCGTCGCGGGGGCGCTTGAGCAGATGTTCGAGCATCGGTACCCGCTCGTGCTGGGTCGCGACGCCTCGGGCGTCGTCGAGGCGGTTGGCGACGGTGTCGGCGATGTCACGGTCGGCGACGAGGTCCTCGGACATGTTCTGTTCGAGCCGCCGTTTCAGGCCGGCACGGTCGCCGAGTACGCGGTCGTGTCCGCCAGGACGGTCGTGTCCAAGCCCGCCGGGCTGGATCACGTCACCGCGGCGGCGCTGCCGTTGGCCGGGGGCGCGGCTCGCTTGGTCGTCGACGCGATCAACCCGCAGCCGGGACAGGTCGTGCTCGTGAACGGTGCGTCGGGTGGCGTTGGCCGTTACGTGGTGCAACTCCTCAGCCAGCTCGGGCTCATCGTGGTGGCCACCGGCGCCCCCGGCGACGCCGAGCGGCTGCGGGAGCTCGGCGCGACCGACGTCGTCGACTTCACCGCCGGCTCGACCGCCGAGCAGGTCCGCTCGGTACACCCCGATGGCGTGGACGCACTGATCAACCTCGCCGGGTACACCCTGGAAGAAGTACCGCTCGACGCCGTGCGGTCAGGGGGCGTGGTCTCCACGACGACGCAGGTCCCGGATGCGGACGCCCTCGCCGCGCGACAGCTGTCCGGAGGAGGCATCATGGCCTCCCCGACACGCGACCTCATCGCTCCCTTGGCCGAGCAGGCCGCCAAGGGCGAGCTCCACATTGACGTCTACCGCGTCCTCCCGCTCGACCAGGCCGCGGACGGGCTGGCCGAGCTCGCCGCTGGACGCGCCCGCGGCAAGATCGTCGTCGATCTGTCCCTGTGACCGACTGACCGCACGCGCGCGAGACGGACCGCCTGGTCCGTCCGTCGCCCGCGGCGACCACCGTTCTGAAAGCATCGAAGTCCGGCTGCCGACGGGCTCGTCGCGTTCGCCCAGGGGCGACGTCGGACAAATCAACGGGGACGGCGCGCGATCGGCCCACTGCCGGCGCGTCGACGCGGAGCGCGATCCGCTCGGCGAGGGTAGAGGTCCTCCGGCTCGAGGCAGCCTCTCCCCCACTCCACCGATCGTCTCTCGCGCCCGGGCGCGCGCAAGAACGTGGTCCGCGTCGAGGACCTCGACCGCGGCGAGGACCTCGTCGTGCGGGACCGCGGTCGTCGATCGTCGAGTGCTCAGCAAGGCGGCCGGCTGCTCACCACCTCGTCGTGTCGGCGGGGTGGAGCGGGGTATCGATACGCCTCTCGACGAGCTCGATGCCCTGCGTCCGCGCCCCGCCACCGCCCGGCGTCCCGTTATCCCAGCAGAAGCTCTGTTTCGTAGAGTCCGGGTCGAGACGCGGAGTGGTCCACGAATGCGCGCTCGTCCTCCAGCACGGGGGCGACGGAAGCGGGGTCACCTAACAGCTGCGCGTACGCTTCCACCGACGCAAAGACTCCCGTACCGGTTCCCTCGTAGTCGTGTTGTCCGAGGCCAGCGGCCTGCGCCGCGAGCCAACTCGCTTTGGGGTCGGCGTGCAACTGCCGGTACCCCGAGCCCGTCTGGTCGGACCACGACTTGACCAGCCAGCCGTGGCCGTTCAACCAGCGCTCGTGAAACGCCTCATACGACATCGTCAGCGGGCGCGCGACGGCGACGATCAGTTGCACCTCGCCGTCCTCTGATGGCTGGAACTTGTACTCGGGGCCGACGAGCGCACACGACTGGTCCGCGTCAAGCGTCGGCCCGATGGCGCTTGCCAGCCCCTTGGCCGTCGTAGTCATCGTCTGCAGGTCCGAGCCACCCACCACGATCTCGAGCACCAGCGGAAAGGGCTTACCTCCCATGGCGGCGTGGAGTGCGCCCGCCTTGACGTCGCTGGCGAGCTTTGACACTCGAATCCGCGATCGAGGATCGGCCTCGAGTGAGCCCCAGCGCTCCCTCGCATAGGCCACGGTGGCTCCCAGAAGATCGTCTAGCGACGCCCCCTCGGTGACGTCTAGGAGATATTGAGCCTTGACAATAGGTCCCTGGATGAGAAGTTCCGGCGTCATTCGTACGTACCTTTCATGTGATGGATAATGTGTTGCAGGAGCAACGACGGACACACCCAACGACGCCTTGCCGCTGGGTGCCCGAGTCCGTGGAAGTCCCTAACTTTCCGGATGCCAGACTTTCGCAAAGCGTTCCGTGAAGTCCGAGTACCGGTGCGTCAGAAGCGGCGTAGGCCCAGCTTCCGTCCTGCAGACGGGTGGCGTCCGTTTCCCGCGCCGCGCCGGCCAGTTCCATGAGGCAGTCGCCTGGCGCGAGCGCCTGACGGGAGTTCAGTTTGAGCGACCGCTTCGGCGTCCCAGCCCGTTGATGCCTCGGATCTGATCCCGGGGCTGGACCTGTCGCCGGCTCGATCGGTGGTTTGTCTCATTCCGTCTGCTTCCTCATCGGCCTCGCTGAGGCCTTCCGCGTTGGGCGACAGCGCTGAATGGTCGCCGCGTCGAGGAGCGAACTGTAGACAGGATGTGGAGCCGACGTCAAGTGCGAGCCGCTCAGATGGCGCGGAAATGGCGACGGGTTTCACATTTCCGCTCGATCACTTGTTAGCTCGCGGCCGAGTGTGTACAGTTGGTGTGACCGCTGTACACAGTAGGAGGGACGATCGATCGCGGTACGACAACTGGCTATGTCTCCATCGCCGAAATGGCACCGGGCTGAGGCGGTGCACCGGCGGATGCGGGAGCGATCCCGCACGTCAGCTCACGGCTGGGATCCCCCACCTGTTCAACGGCGTCGCACTGCTGATCGCGGTCGGCCTCGCTCGCTATCAGGGGACCGCGCGCCGAGCCGGTGCGGTGGGAGGGCTGCTCAGGTTCCGCGGCCAGAAGCAGGTCCCCGCCAGCGAAGCATAAGCCGGGACCCGCAGGCCCTCCCTGCGGACCGGAAGCCCTCTTCACTCGCAGTCAATCCGATCAACGCCGTAAACGAGGTCAGATGAGCACCATCGCGGTTCCCCGGCTTCATCCCGTCGATCTGAAGACGATCCGGCTCGGCGACCTCGAGCCTGACACGCCGCTCGACGTTCGCCTCCCAGACGTCGCCGGGAACCACAGCTGATGGCCGGGTTCGGCGTCCTCGGGCTCGGGGTGATGGGAGGTTCGATGGCACGCAACCTGCTCGGCGCCGGCGAGGAGGTGTACGGCTACGACATCAACCCGGATCGGGGCCGGGAGCTGAGTGGTTACGGGTTGGTGCCGGTCGATATCCCCGCCGAGCTGGCGCGACGCTGCGATGTCGTGCTGATCTCGGTCGCGACCGGTGAACAGTTGCTGAGCGCGGTCGACGGTCTGCTCGAGGGCATGCGGGACGGCCTGCTGGTGGTCGACGCTTCGACCGTCGACCCGGAGGCGTCCGCCGTCGCGCGGAAGCGAATCGAGGCCGCGGGCGGCTCTTTGCTCTGCGCGCCGGTGAGCGGCAGCGCGCAGCTCGCCGAGAGCGGTCAGCTCACCGTCATCTGCTCCGGTCGCGATGAGGACTACGAGCGAGCCGCGCGCCTGCTGAACGTCATCGCGGCCAAATCCGCGCTGATCGGCTCGGCCGACGAGGCGAGGGCAATGAAGCTGATCGTCAATCTCGTCGTGATCGGCACGATGGAGCTTGTCGCCGAGAGCCTCGCTCTCGGCGAGGCACTCGGCCTCTCCCGTCAGGCAGTGACCGACCAACTGCGCAACAGCGTGATCAGTTCGCCTTTCCTTGCGTACAAGGCAGAGGCGATCGTCAATGCCGACTACGAGGCGACGGCCACGGTCGGACTGATCCGTAAGGACCTCGACTTGATCCGCACCGTCGCGGCGCGTCAGGAAGTCGAGCTGCCGGTGACCGAGGTGGTCGACGCCACCTACGCCCGTGCCGAAGAGCTCGGTTTCCGGGACAGCGACTTTGCGAGCGTTATCGAGGTTCTTGCGAAAAAGGAGGCAACATGGCCGAGCTGACCCCGATGTTCGTCCTCATCTCCGAGTATCGTCGACCGATCGCGGAGGTCGACACGGTCCTCCCGCGACACAGCGAGTGGGTCGAGGCCGGGTACGAGGCAGGTCGCGTGCTGGTTTCCGGCCGTCGCGAGCCGCCGGTCGGTGGCCTCATCGTCGCCGTCGGGAACGACCGTGAGGATGTGGAGCGCTGGCTCGCGAGCGACCCCTTCGTCGAGACTGGTGTGGCCGAGTACAACGTCACGCAGTTCGGCGCGACCGACTTCCCGAAACGGAGCCCGGCCTTCGACCTGTTCCTGCAAAAGACTTGAGGAGGGGAGGTGACACCCGGGACTGGCTGCGCGGTCCCACGACAGAGGTCGCCAACAGCCCCGTCCGCGCCGCGGTCCTGGTCCCATCCGGTGACCGGGCCATAGTTAACCGTCTTCGCTGTGTGGCAACCTCCGGGGGATGACGATGATCGACGTGCTGGTGTTCGACGGATGCGAGGCGCTCGGTCCCTTGGAAGGACCCCGGTAGCCGAACGCTTCGGTCGCCTCGTCGACGAGGCCGCCCAATCGGTTCTTCGTCATTCGCGGGCCACTGCGGATCGGCCCTATCCGGCCCGCCGGCGGCGCCAAGGAGCGTTTATCGGCTCGGCGACGGTCGGCGGGCGCTCACCGCTCGCTCTGATCGACTCAGCGCGTCGGCGCCCGCCACCGCGGCCTCGGCCGGCGGCTGGAGGAGCTCGATGCGGGTGCCGTCCAGGTCGAAGCAGAAGGCCAGCACGGTCGTCGTGCCGTCCCCGTGGTTGACGATGTGCGGCGGCCTGGTGAACTCGATGCCACGCCCGCTCAACTGCTTGTAGGCCGCTGCCACGTCCGGGCTCTGGAAGCAGATGTGGCGCACGCCATAGTCGTTGGCGCGCGTCTGGAGGTCGCGGCCGTCCTCGGGCTCGGCGAACATCAACAGCTCGAGTTGCGTCGTGCCGAAGCGCAGGAACGTCCGTGTCAAGCGGACTGCGTCGAGTTGGTGCAGCGCGGCCGCATCGGGACCCGACACGTCTTGGATGTCGTGGTCAATCGCGCCGCCGAAGTTGTCGCAGTAGAAGGCGACCGACTTGCTCAGGTCGCGAACGACGATTGCGGTGTGATGAAGACTGAAGCTCTCGCGTTCCATCTGAATACCGTAGGGCAGACATGGAATCTACTTGCGAGAACCGACTCGGCCTCAGTCGCCCTGCGCGTCCCGTGCTGGTAGCGTACTACAAGACATTGTTCTGCTTGACAGACGCGGCGCCGATCGCGTCGAGGACTCGGAGCCCGAGGAGGCGCCATGCGACTCTGCATGTTTGACGATCATCGAGTCGGCGTGCTGACGGAGGGCGACATGATCGCCGACATCACCAGCCTGCTTCCGGCGCAGACAGCGCCGTCTGACCGGATGACGTCCCTGATCGCGTCCTGGGATCAGCTCCGGGCCGATGCGGCGCAGGCATCCGACCAGGCCGCGCTGACCCTGTCGGAGGTGACGCTTATGGCGCCACAGCCCCGCCCGGGGAAGATCGTCGCCGCGCCGGTCAACTACCGTCGCCACCAGTCCGAGATGGGCGGCAGCGACGGGGTGTACCGCGACGCGGACATCAAGTCCATTGAAACCTACGCCGGGTTCATCAAGGCCAACTCCTCCATCATCGGGCCCAGCGAGGTCATCGAGCTGCCCTGGGAGGACCGCCGCGTCGACCACGAGGCCGAGGTCGGCGTGGTCATCGGCCGGCGCGCCAAGGCCGTCAGCCAGTCGGACGCACTCGACTACGTGTTCGGCTACGTCCCGCTGCTGGACGTCACCGTCCGGGGCGAGGAGGACCGTTCCTACCGCAAGAGCCTCGACACCTTCACGCCCATCGGACCGGCAATCGTGACCGCTGACGAGGTCACCGACCCCGAGAACCTGGACTTCCAGCTGACCGTCGACGGCGAGGTGCGCCAGCGCTCCAACACCAAGCACATGATCTACGGCATCCGGCGCCTCGTCGAGTTGTACTCGCAAGCCATGACGCTCGAGCCTGGCGACTTGATCGCCACCGGCACGCCGGAGGGCGTCGCCCCGATCCAGGACGGCGAGGAGGTCGTGCTCACCGTCTCGCACGTCGGCGAGCTGACCATGCCGGTGCGCAGGCGCGCAGCGTTCTCCGGCTGAGCAGCCTCAGGCCCTAGGCGGAACTAGGCCCGCCCAGGGCCATCTCAGCCGACGGAATGCGATCGAGCTGGCGGACGAGGAAGTCCCAGAGCTGGCCGAGGTGTGTCTCGTTCCAAAGGGCCGCTCGTTTCTGGAGCGCCGCGTCATCGTCTGGCCAGGTCGCCGGCCGGCCGAAGGCGCCGCAGAGCGCTTGCTGGTGGCAGGCATCCTCGAGGAGGACGGCGCGGATGACCGCGGCGGGGATGCCCGCACCCGCGGTGACGATGCCGTGGTTGACGAGGAACGCCGCGCCCTCGTCGCCGAGGGAACTCGCCACGGCATCGCCGAGCTCGGCCGTCACGATGAGGTTGGCGGTCTGCGTGAAGCGCGGCACGGCCGGCGGGACGAAGAGCGTGCTCGAGTGGGAGACCGGCCGCAGCGGGGCGTCGGAGGCGGCGAGCGCGATTGCGTGCGGAGGGTGGGTGTGCACGGTCGCGCCGACATCGGGGCGGGCCTGCATCACCGAGGCGTGGATGGGCCACTCGACGTGACTGCGGCCGGTCCCCTTGAGCACCATCCCGTCGAACCCGACGAGGATCACCGACTCGGCGGTCACCTCGTCGAAGCCCTGGCCTGAGGCCTTCATCCACAGCCCGCGGCCGGCCGGATCGCGGACGGCGACGTGGCCCCAGATGTAGTCGTTGTGACCATTGGCCGCGAGCACCCGGCCAGCCAGTGCTACCGACTCGCGGACGTCCCGCTCCGAGGGTGCGTTCGACATCCTCACCCGACCTGGTAGGCATCGCGGACGACGTGGACGTCGACGAAGACGGGTCCGAGCTGCGCATACTCGACAGCACGCGGCAGCAGTCCCGCCAGTTCCTCGAGGGTTCGGATCGGGCCATGACTGTCGACGCCGAGGCCGCGCACGTGCTCGGCGAGGTCGGGGCGTGGACGGTCGATGCGCACCCCGATCCAGGCGTTCTCCTGAGGGCGGTCTCGTCGGGCCGCCACCCTGCCCTGGTGGATCTCGTCGTTGTAGAAGGAGCCGTTGTTGGCCGCCACGATGAGCACCGGCAGTCCCATGTTCGCCGCCGTCCACAGGGCGGAGGCGCCCATGAGCGTGTCGCCGTCGCCGAGGACGCCCACGACGAGCCGCTTCTCGTTGCGCAGCGCGAGCGCCGCGCCGACCGTCATCCCCGGCCCTGAGCCGACACCGCCCCCGCCGTCGGCGCCCAAGCAGTCCAGCGGGTGCGCGAAGGGCCATTCCTCGGACGCCCATCCAAGTGGGACGCGGGCCAGACAGACCTCCTGTTCGCCGACGGCTTGCCGCAGCGCCCGACCGAGCGTCGCCATCGTGATCTCGTCGGACAGGTCCTCGGCCGCCGACGCCGCAGTCCCGGCGGACGCAGTCGTGGTTGCAGGGGGATGCTCCTCGAGCGAGGGCAGGAGCGCCTCGACGAGAACGTCCGGATGAACGTCGAGATTGAGGTCGCTGACCGGGAGCTCGAAGTGGTCCTTGCTCCAGCCGTTGTGCAGCGTGGCGTCGGCGCTGCACGAGACGACGGTGGCCGAGACCGGCTCCTCACCGAAGGCGGCGCGGAGGGTCCCGCCGAGGTCGATCCAGTCCAGCGAAAGCACGACATCGGCGTCGCGGAGCGCCTCTCGAAGCTCGGCGTCCGGCATGTATCCCGGCTGGCCGAGGTGCAGACGGTGCGCAGTCGGGAACGTCGAGCCGACCTTCAAGTCCGTGCCCACGCGCGCGCCGACCGCCTCGGCCAGTCGGACGCGGCGGCCCCAGGCGTCAGGGTCGCGCGTCACCCGGCCAACGAGCACGACGGGCGCCGCCGCGCCGCGCAACAGCCGGGAGACCCGGGCGACCACCTCGGGAGACGGCGCGGCCAGGACCGGGGCCGGGAAGCGGTCGACGGGCAGCGGGGCTGTCGCCTCTTCGATCGGCTGCTCCTGCACACTGACGTCCAAGCAGACGTAGACCGGCGCGCTCGGGCGGCTCGTGGTCAGCTGCAGGCCGCGGACCAGGGACTCGAGCGATGCCTGGACGGACGCTGGTTGGTCGTCCCAGCGGACGAACTGACGGATCAGCGCACCGGGATCGCCCGAGCTGTGCAGCCAATCGATCCACGGCCGCCGCTGGGCGGCATCCCAAGGACCGTTGGCGCCGACGATCAGCATCGGTACCCGGTCGCAGAAGGCGTTGTACACCGCCATCGCCGCATTCATGAGGCCGACGTTCGCGTGCAGGGCGACAAGCATGGGCTGCTCGGCCGCCTTTGCGTAGCCGTGGGCCACGGCGACTGCATGCTGCTCGTGGAGGCAGAGGACCATGCTCGGGTCCTGGCCGCCGAGATGGTTGACGAGGCTGTCGTGCAGGCCGCGGTAGCTCGACCCCGGGGTCAGGCTCATGTAGGGGATGCCCAGCGCGCGCAGCTGCTCAGCGATCACGTCGCTGCCCCACTCAGCCGGGCCCGCCGGAGTCGTGAGCTGCTGGCCGGCTTCGGCCTCCGGGAGGCTCACGCGGCGCCGAGCGACACGTTGACCGACTTGGCCTGGGTGTAAGCGAGCAGCTCGGCCCCGTCTTCCTCGCGGCCGATGCCGGAGTCCTTGAAGCCGCCGAACGGCATGCCGGGGAAGTGCTGGGAGGTGCTGTTGATCCAGACGTATCCGGCGTCGAGGCGACGCGCGAGTCGGTGAGCGCGCGCGACGTCGCGTGTGAAGATGCTCGACGTCAGGCCGTACTGCACGCCGTTGGCGATGGCAAGCGCCTCCTCCTCCTCGCGCCAGGTGATGACCGAGAGCACGGGCCCGAAGATCTCCTCCTGGGCGACGGGCGCGTCCGCGGGGACGTTCTTGAAGACGGTCGGTGCGACGTAGAGGCCAGAGGAGAGCTCCTGCGGCCTGTCACCGCCGGCGACGAGCTCGGCCCCGCTCTGTTGCGCGCTGTCGATGTAGTGCATGACCTTGTCGCGCTGTGCCTCCGAGACGAGGGCGCCCATCTCGGTCGCGGGGTCAAGCGGGTCGCCGATTCTGATGTCGGCCAGTTGGGCGACGACGCGCTCCACCAGCTCGTCGGCCAGCGACTCGTGGACCACCAGGCGCGACGTCGAGCCGCAGGACTGCCCCGCGGTCCAGTGGAAGTTCATGCCCTTGACCGCGCCTTGCGCCGTCATCTCGAGGTCGGCGTCCGGGAGCACGATGAGCGGGTTCTTGCCGCCCAGCTCGAGGCTGACCGTCTTGACGGCCGACTCGGCCGCCGACCGCTGGATGGTGCGCCCCGTTCGTGGGCTGCCGGTGAAGGCCAGGCGGCGCACGTCCGGATGGCGTGCGAGTGCGTCCCCGGCGATGGCCCCCATGCCGCTGACGACGTTCAAGACGCCGGGCGGCAGCAGGTCCGCGACGATCTCACCGAGACGCAGGCCCGAGAGCTGGGTCTGGTCGGGCGTCTTGAGCACGACGGTGTTGCCGGCGAGGATCGGGACGAGCGCCCGCGTGGCGAACAGCAGCGGGTGGTGGTAGGCGATGATCTTGCCCACCACGCCGAACGGTTCGCGTACCGTGTAGTTGAGGTGGTCGTTGCTAATGGGCACCGTCTCGCCCTTCAGCGAGCCGAGGTTCTCGAAGGCGACCTCGAGCAGCGAGGCGGCCAGTGCGACGTCGGAGCGCATCGCGGTCACCGGGTTGCCGCCGTCGACTGCATCGAGCGCGCCGAGTTCCTCGGCGTCGGTCACCACGGCCTCGATGACGTCGCGGACGTGCCGGACGCGCGTGCGCTTGTCCAGGTCACGCCAGGCCGGGAAGGCCTGCTTGGCGGCGCCGACCGCTCGCTCGACGTCCTCCACGCCGGCGGCTGGCACCTCGGCGACCTTGCGTTCGAGCGATGGGCTGCGGCTGTCCATCGTCTCGCCGGCGAGACCATCGACCAGCTCCCCGCCGATGAGCATCCGGAACGACCGCGACTCGAGGCCATCGAGCACGCGGTGTCCCTGCACTCCGTTGTCCGCCGTCATCCGCCTCATCTCCTGTGGAGCGCTTTGCCAAGAGGAACGTGCGCCGCGAGAGCGAGTCTCCAGCGTTCTTCCCTGTAGAACTGCGTACCACTGTACAGAGTCTCGCCCGGATCCGGTGGGTGCGTGGGCCTGGGAGTAAGCTCCCGGATGGCCCACATCCTCGGGGTTCGGCGTGGGACGTGAGCTGTGGCTTAGTGCGTGCCCACCGCGTCGTATTCAGCGGCCGCGCCTGCCAGGAAGTCCGCCACCTGACGAAGGCGCTCCCGCGAAAGGCGCGAAGCGGGTCCCGCTACGCTGATGGAGGCGATGGGCATGCCGCTCTGGCTGCTGAGCGCGACCGCGACCGCGCACATGTCCTCCTCGCTCTCGAGGACGTTCGTGGCGTAGCCGAGGCGCCGGACCTGCGTCAGCTCGCCTTCGAGGTCGGAGAAGGAGGACAGCGAGTTCCCCGTCATCTGCGGCAATTCGTCCTCGGGGTACAGGGCCCGTAGTTGCTCGAAACGCATGAGCGCGAGCATCGACTTGCCCGCCGCGGTGCAGTGCGCCTCCATCATGAGGCCCGTCCGGGAAGCGACTCGCAGCGAGCGCGTCCCCTCGACGCAGTCGACAAAGAGCACCTTGGCCCCATCGAGGAGCACGAGGCTCGTCGTCTCCCCCGTCTCGGCCACGACGCGTTCCATCAGCGGACGTGCGGACTGCCGCACGTCCATGTTCCGCACGACGGCTAAGCCGAGCTCCACCAAGGCGGGACCGGCCAGATAGGCCTTGCTGTCGGGATCCTGGCGGACGTAGCCGCGGTAGGCCAGCATCGCCAGCAGCCGGTGCGCCGACGAGCGCGCGACGCCGAGCGTTTGGCTGACGTCGGCGACTCGCACGCTGCCGGTCTCCTTGACGAGTTGCAGGGTCTGGAGCGCATTGTCGACCGACGCGATGGGATACGGGGGCTTGTCCGTGTGAGCAGAGACCACGTGTTCTCTATACCAGAACGAACGCGGTGATCCGGACGCTGAGACGGTTCCTCCAAATCGGCGGCCGGATCGTCAGAACGGCGTCGGATGTTCGCCGCCGGCGCCGGCGCCGGACGCCCGGCCGACCGGCTACCGGCCTACGGCAGCATCAGGCGACCTGCGGCTCGCGCGCGACCGGATCGTGGTCGTAGAGCCAGGCCATGCTGTCCCAACTCTGCTCAGGCGTGCGGGCTCGCAACATCTCGTTGCGCAGCTCCCGGGTCACGCTGTCGGCGTGGAAGGCCTCGCCGTAGAGCCGCGCCATGATCTGCGCCCGACCCGTGCGCAGCACGCGCTGCTCCTCGTAGCGGGGCAGGGCCACTTGTGGGTCACCCTCGGCGCGTGCCAGCTCCAGGGCGAGCCGCAGGCCGTCCTCGATGGCCATGCCCGCCCCCTGAGCCAGGTACTGCAGCATGGGATGCGCCGCGTCGCCCAGCAGCGTCATGCGCCCCGTCGTCCACCCGCGCCGCGGCAGCCGGTCACAGAGAACCCAGTACTTCCAGACGTCGATGCGCTCGAGCAGTGCGCGGACGCTTTGGTGTGCCCCGTCGAAGTGGCGCCACAGCTCCTCGACCTCGCCGACCTCGTCGTAGCCCTCCGTGTAGCGGTCGGAGTGGAAGACGGCGACGAGGTTGTAGAGCGTGCCGCGGCGCAGCGGGTAGTGCACGAGATGGGTGCGGGGGCCGAGCCAGATGGTCATGTCAGGCGACCAGAGGTCCTCGGGCACGTCATCGGCGGCGAGCACGCCGCGGTAGGCGATGTGCCCCGTGACGCGCGGCTTGCCGTCACCTATGACGTGCTCGCGAACCCGTGACCACAGGCCGTCGGCTCCGATAACCGTCGGCGCCTCCAGCGTCTCGCCGCCTGCGAGGCCGATGACGACCCGGTCGCTCTCCTCGTGCAGCGCGTCCACGCGGCAGCCGGTCATCAGCTCGATTGCGGGGTTCGCCTGGCAGGCCTCCTGCAAGGTGGCCAGCAGGTCCGCGCGGTGCGTCAACGCGTAGGGCTGACCGAAGCGCTCGCGGAAGCCGTCGCCGACGGGGATGCAGTCGATGGGCTGGCCGTCAACGGAGTCGTTCACCCGAAGGTTGGGAGCCGCCCAGGCGTTCGCGAGGACCCGGTCGCGCAGTCCCAGGTGGTCCAGGGCGCGCAGCAGGTTGGGACCGAGTTGGATGCCCGCACCGATCTCGCTGAACTCCGGGGCTTGCTCGACCACACGCACGGCGAAACCTTGCGCTGCCAGCGCCGTGGCGGCGGTGAGCCCACCGATTCCTCCGCCGATGACAGCGACTACGTCGTTCATGTTTCCGCCCCTCGACCGCTAATTCTGCTAGATGGTCTACAGTTCTATACAGTAGCAATGATGCCGAGCCCGAGTTGGACCGCCCGCATGCCTCGCGAGCTGGCTGCGCTCTGCAGTGGAACGGCGTCCTGCACAGACCCACAGACCGAGAGGAGGAAGCGACATCGACACCGACACCGCGGAGCTGCAGAACGCAGACCTTGAGGAGGGTCCCGAGCTGCGCGAGTTCTACGAGCAGGTGACGCGCAGTGACCTCAGCCCGCTCTGGACGCAGACGTCGAACGTCCTGACGTTCCATCCGCGCTCAAAGGCGGTGCCGCACCTGTGGCGTTGGGAGGCGCTGCGCGCGTTAGCCGAGCGCGCCGGTGAACTCGTCCCGGTCGGGCGAGGAGGCGAGCGCCGGGCCCTCGCGCTGGCCAACCCGGGGCTCGGCGGCGCGCCCTACGCCACGCCGACGATCTGGGCGGCCATCCAGTGGCTTGGCGGCGGCGAGACGGCACCGGAGCACCGCCACTCCCAACACGCATTCCGTTTCGTCGTCGAGGGCGAGGGCGTTTGGACGGTCGTCAACGGCGACCCGGTCGCGATGCGCCGCGGAGACTTCCTGCTGACGCCGGGCTGGCACTTCCACGGCCACCACAACGACACGGACGCGCCCATGGCCTGGATCGACGGCCTCGACGTGCCGCTGTCGGACTACATCGACGTCGGATTCTTCGAGTACGGCTCGGAGCGCGTCACCGACGAGGCGAGCCCGGCGACGTCACGGGCCGAGCGCCTGTGGGCCTATCCGGGGCTGCGGCCACTGACGCAGCTCGAGCCCCAGGTCAGCTCGCCGCTGGCGGCCTATCGCTGGGAGCACACCGACCGCGCGCTGCGCCAGCAGCTCTCCCTCGAGGACGAGGGCTTCCCGTCGACCATCGAGCCAGGGCACGCCGGCATCCGCTACACCAACCCGACGACCGGCGGGGACGTGCTGCCGACGTTGCGCGCCGAGCTGCACCGCCTGCGGGCGGGCACGACGACGACGCGTCGCCACGAGGTGGGCTCCTCGGTGTGGCAGGTCTTCGACGGCTCGGGCACCTTCGTGTTGGGCGACGAACGCCACCAGGTCGGTCGGGGCGACCTCGTGGTGGTCCCGTCGTGGGTAGCCTGGAGCATCGAAGCCGACTCGCCCCTGGACTGCTTCCGGTTCAGCGACGCACCGGTGATCGAGCGCCTGGGCTTCGCGCGCACTCACGTTGTCGGATCCTGACGCGGTGAGCCGGCCGAGCGCGGAAACCTTCACGAACGTCTTCCGCGGCACCGCCGCGATGCTCCGTCGCGTCTTCGTGCTCGCCGAGGCCGGACTGGACACCCCGGATGATCCCGCCATCAGTCGGCGACGACGGACGACCATCGCCGAGGCCGGATACTCGGCTCGCGCCATCGCCAGCTTCACCGCAGCCGTCCGTGAAGGGACGCCACGCCCGTGGTCACAGCTGTCGGCGGAGCGCGAGGATCGAGTGGCCATTGGCGCGTCCATGCCCTCGGCGGCGTTGCTGCACCTCGTGGAGCACTCCTCAATCCACCTGCGCGTCGAATGGCGAGACCTGCCAGCCGGGCTGTGGACCCTCGAGGTCGCAGACATCGAACGCGGTCCTGCGTCGCCCCTCGGGCTTCTCGGTGAGCGCGCGCGCGAAGTTTGGCGCGTCGCCGTCGCGCTCGGGGCCTCCGAGGCCACGCTGCCGGCCGCACTCGCATGCCCCGTTCACCGAACCCACCACGAAAGGACACAGACATGAGCTCCCCCGCCAGCGCGACCGAGAGGGTCGATGCCGAGCCCCACGGCGAAGGTCTTCCCGTCGTCTTCCAAGATCGCTACACGACAGACGCAGACCCGCTCGTCCACTACGTCCGCGTAGACGCAGATTCGCCCTCCGGCGCTCCTGAGTCTGCGCTGATGCTCGTCCACGGGTTCCCCCAGTCCTGGCGGGCGTGGCGAGCCAGTGCGCGCCTGCTAGGTCAAAGCCACACTCTGCTGATACCCGACCTGCGGGGATTCGGCGACTCCGCCCGACCGCTCACCGGATACGGCACGACGCAAGGCGGCCAGGACCTCCTCGCGGTACTGGACCACAGCGGGATCGAGCGCGTGACGCTGGTCGGGCACGACCTCGGGGCAGTGGTCTCCTACTTCTTCGCGGCCGAGCACCCGGAGCGAGTCGAGCGTCTGGTCTTCATAGAGGCAGCGGTGCTCACGAGCGACCCGTCGACGTGGCCGACGTTCTGGCACTGGCCCTTCCTGACGAGGCCGGACCTGGCGGAGGCCATCATCACCGGCAACGAGTACCAGTTCGTGCGGGCGCTGATGCACGACTACGCCGAGCGCCCCGGCACCTTCGAGGACGACATCGAGCACTATGCGTGTCACCTGACGGCGCCGGGCGGGCTGCGCTCCGCCTTGGCTTGGTTCCGCGAGGGACTGGCCACGGACGAGGCCTGGTTGCGGGCCAACACCCCAGCGCAACTACGTATGCCGGTCCTCGCCCTGGGAGGAGCCCTGTGGGGCGACTTGCCGCTCGCGATGCTGCGAGAAGTGGCCGACGACGTCAGGGGAGGAACCATCCCAGGCGTCGGCCACTGGATCGCGGAGGAGGATCCCGGCGCTCTGGTCGCTCGCATCGAGGACTTCATCGCCGAGACGCCTCTGACCTCGAAGCCCTCGACCTGACGGGCGCTGCCCGCCACGCCGCCTCAGGCAGCTTCGGCGGCGCGTTCAAACCGCCGGACTGCCCGTCAGGTCGACGGGCTTCGGCGACGCGTCTCGCATCAAGGCCCCAACAACCCCAGCAAGGAGGAGACAATGCTCGACCCGAAGTCGGTCCTCGCGGAGGCCCACGCACTGTCGAACGCCGGCGACCACGACGCACACCTGCGCATGTTCGACGAGCGAGCGCTCATCACAACGCCGGGCAACGTCCGCGAGGGTCGGGAGGCGATCGCCGACTTCACGCGCGTCTGGCAGGAGGCGTGCCCCGACGCCCGGATCACCGTCGTCAACCAGGTCGCGAGCGGCGACATGGTCGCTGAGGAGTTCGTATTCGAAGGAACCCATAGCCGGACGTTGACGTTGCCCGACCGGCAGGTGCCGCCCACGGACCTTCGTCTCACCATCCATGGGGCGCTGTTCGCGAGAGTCGTCGATGGCAAGATCGTCTCCGAACGCGTCTATCTCGACGAGCGGGCCCTGGACACAGCGCTCGAGGGAGCCGAGCAGACCGCCTCGCCATGAGGAGGGTCACGAGCGAGCATGCGCCCGAGCTCCGCGGCTTGTCTGGTCAGCCGTTGCCCGCTTGCGCTGCGACTTCGAGCCTGTATCGATCGTCGACGCACCGACCGTAGTCGAGGCCCGCATCGCCATCGACGGTCCCGGCAGCGACCATCGTTGAGAAGACGGCATCGAGTCCTCGCCGACTGATGCGGAGATCGGCGGGCACGACGTCCTCGTCGATCATGTGATCGAGACCTCGACGGGCGTGGCCGAGGTCGGTGTGTGTCGCTGCCGCGAGGATCTGAGCTGCCTCCTCGCGGTTGGTCTCGGCCCACCGGGTCGCCTCCTCGAGGCCGGCGAGGAGGTTGACGACGTGCGTGTGGTTCTCCTCCGCCCACCGAACGTCGACGGCGATCGCTGAGAAGGCATAGGA
>CALMNS010000569.1 GCA_937871635.1 uncultured Solirubrobacter sp. | reverse complement strand
GGCCAGCGGCGCGGCCCCGAGGCGGCGGGCGAGCGCGAAGGCGACCACCGCGCCCAGCCAGCCGCCGAGGATCGAGAGCAGCGTCCCGTCGACCACCCCGAACAGGACGCCGCTCGCCGCGGCGACGACCGGGAACGGGAACAGCGCGCACGTCAGGCCGACGGCGAGCGCGACGAAGGCGACCGGCGCCCAGGCGCCCGCGTCGTCGACGGTGCGGCGCAGGTCGTCCCCGTCGCGCCCGAGGACGACGAGGACGAGGAGGAAGGCCAGCGCGATCGCGGCGACGGTGGAGGCGAGCCTCAGCGAAGCGCCCCGTTTCGTCCGGCCGGCGTCGCGAGCTCCGCCTCTGGACGACGTCACCCGTGGAACCCGGCCTCCTCCCGGCCCAGCGCGGTCACCGGCGGCTCGGCGTAGATCCACTCGCGCGCGACGCGGTGCCAGTTGCCGCACGCGCCGAGCTGCCCGAGCACCGCGAGGGTGAGCATCTCGACCCGCCGGCCGAAGATGTGGTCCGGCGGCAGCGTCTCCTGGCGCACCTGCCCGAAGTGGTCGGACCGGGGGTCGGACATGTCGATCATCACCTGGGTGGCGACCTCGGGCGCGAGGCAGATCTCCTGGTCGAGCAGGTACCACCACGTCGCGTCGAGGAACTGGTCGAGCAGCTGCTCGCCCGTGAAGCGGTCGGGCCGCCGGAGGAAGCCCGTCTCGGACCACATCCGGTGCAGCTCGGCGCCGTCCTGCTCCGCCCCGGCGCGCTGGCAGGCGAGCTCGAGCTCGATGAGGTCGGCCGGCATGACCTTGTAGAGCCCGAAGTCCAGGAAGGCGACGCGGCCGTCGTCGAGGAGCAGGAAGTTGCCCGGGTGGGGGTCGCCCGAGAACTGCCGGTGGCGGTACATGCAGCCGAAGTAGAAGCGGAAGACGATCTCCCCCACCCGGTCGCGGGTGGCCTGGTCGAGCGACCGGATCTCGTCGAAGCCCCGCCCCCGGACGAGCTCGGAGACCAGCACCTTCTCGCGGGAGAGCTCGCTCACCACCCCCGGGACGACGACGAAGGGATGGCCGCGGAAGATCCGCGCCATCGCCCGCTGGTTCTGGGCCTCGAGCTCGTAGTCGAGCTCCTCGTGGATCCGCGAGCGGATCTCCTCGGCGGTGGCGCGGACGTCGAGCCCGGGGGCGACCGACTTGAGGATCCGCAGGATCATCCCGAGGTTCTGCATGTCGGCGCGGACGGCCTGGGCGACGCCCGGGTACTGCACCTTGACCGCCACCTCGCGCCCATCCTGAGCGAGCCGCGCGCGGTAGACCTGGCCGATCGAGGCGGAGGCGATCGGCGCCTCGTCGAACTCGGAGAAGACGTCCTCCAGGCGCTCGGAGAGCTCGGCCTCGATCACCTTGCGCATGTCGGCGAAGCGGACCTTCGGGGCGGCGTCGCGCAGGGCCCCGAGCTTGCGCTGGAACTCCTCGCGCGAGGCCTCGGGGACGAGCCCGACGTCCAGGAAGGAGAGCACCTGGCCGAGCTTCATCGCCGCGCCCTTCATCGTCCCCAGCGCGGCGACGATCTGCTCCGCCGCCTCGAGGTTGCGCTGCTCGGCGGCCCGCCGGCGCTGCTCCTCCCCGCGACCCAGGTTGGCCGTCTTCGTGCCGAGGTTGCGGGCGGTGAGCCCCGCGGCCAGGCGGCCGACGCGGGCGGTGCGGGCGACGCGTGAGGTCGGAATGCGGTCGTCGGCCACCGGCGTCGATGCTACGCCCCGGCGGGGCGGTTCAGTGGTCGTGCCGGGAAGTGCGGCCCGGCCACTAGGGGCTGGGCGACGGGGACGGCGAGGGGGGCGGCGACGCCCCCGGGGTGGGGGTGGGCGTGGGCGTCGTGCCCGGCGTCACCGACGGCGACGGGGAGGGCGTGGGCGTCGTCCCGGGCGGTGGGCTCGGCGTGGGCTGCGGGTCGGCGGCGTCCGGGGTGGCGGTCGGGCTGGCCTCCTCGCGCTCGCGCTCCTCCCGACCCTCCTCGGCGGAGGAGCTCGAGCCGCCCAGGAGCGTCGTGCGCTGGCCGCTGCCGCCGACGGCGCGGCCGAAGGTGAGCTCGGAGAGGGTGATGACCGCCGCGCCGATCACGAAGGCGATCAGGCCGGTGACGAGGCCGAGCCGGACCCGCCGGTCGTCGAGGAGCGGGCGCCGCTCCGGCTCGTAGAGGCCGAAGGGGTCGTTGCGATCCTGCCGCGGGGGCCGCCCGCGGCGCGGCTCGGGTTCGGCCACGGGCTCGGGTTCGGGTTCGGGTTCCGGCTCGCGCACCAGGGTCCCGTCCGGCGCGCGCCGGGGGACGACGATGGGCGCGACCTTGGGCGCCACCGCGGTGATCTTCTCGGCCGGCCGCTTGAGCAGCTCGCTGGTGAGGGCCACCACGATGGGGACGAGCGCGGTGAACAGGAGCGTGCCCGGCTCCCAGAACTGGGAGACGATGACGGTGGCCACCACCGCCGCGGCGCTCGAGATGATGAGGGTCTGGACGGAGAGGCCGCCAGCCTGGCTCTGGCGTGTTTCACCCACGCGATCCCACGCTAGCTCAAGTGTCCCGTGGCCTGGTGTGGCGCTTCACGCGAGGTAGCGTCCGGCTTGCGAACGCGCGGGATACACCGTCCGGCGGCGAACGCCGGAGACGGTGACCAGGCAGCGCTCTGCGGGCCGAAGGTGACCCCAGCGCCCCTGAGTCAGAGGCGGCACTGGCCTGCGCCGAGCACATGTCCAGCGCGAGCGCGCTCTGCCGCTCAGGCGCGCTTCACCTTCGAGCCCGGGACGATGTCGTCGCGCCCGTCCTCCCAGCGCACCCAGGCCTTGTGGCCGCCGTCGTAGTCGTCGCCGAACAGGACGAGGGTGGCCGGATCGCCGAGCGCCGTGCAGGGCTCCGAGCCCTCGGGATCGAGGCCCCGCCAGACCCGGATGAACGCGTTGGACTCCCGCTCCTCGCCGATCGTCGACGGCTCCGTGTGACCCGGGCGCACGACCGTGTCGTCCGGGAGGGCGAGGAGCACGTCCATGATCGAGGCCTTGAGGTCGGCGTACGACGTGGAGCCGGGCGCCCGCACGCCGCCGACCGAGTTCTTGAAGAGGGTGTCGCCCGTGAAGACGTCGGTCTCGTCGACGACCAGCGAGAGCATCCCGCGCGTGTGGCCCGGGGTGTGCAGCGCGCGGACGCGGACGCCGCCGATCTCGAGCTCGTCGTCGGGACGCAGCACCCCGGTGGCCTGCGGCACGTCCGCCCGCTCGTCGGGATGGATGAGCACCGCGAGGTCCCCGAAGCGCTCCAGCAGCGCGTCGAGGGCGATCACGTGGTCGCCGTGGTGATGGGTCAGCAGCACGTGCGTGGGGTGCAGCCCGTGCTCCTCCACCTTGGCCACGAGCGGCTCGACCGGGCCGCCCGCATCGACGAAGAACGCGTCCGCGCCGGGGCGCGCCGCGACCAGGTACTGGTTCGTGAGGAAGTCGTTCATGGCGCGCTCGAGGATCATGTCCCGCAGGCTAACCTCCGCCCCCCATGGCCACCCCCGAGTTCATACCAAGGGGGCTTCGCCGCCTTCCATCCGGCGCAGCGCGCCGTCGTATCCCTCAGGTACTCACATGGAACTGATTCACACGTGCTACCGGATCGGCGAGATCGACCGGTCCGTCGCCTTCTACGAGGCGCTCGGCTTCGAGGAGCGGCGGCGCCTGCCGATCCGCGACGAGGCGATCAACGTCTTCATGGGCCTCCCGGGCGACTCGGATCGCCTCGAGCTCACGCACAACTTCGGGGTCTCCGAGTACGACCTCGGCACGGGGTACAACCACATCGCGCTCACCGTCGAGGACCTCGACGGGACGCTCGCACGGCTGGCCGAGAAGGGCATCTCGCCCGAGAAGCCGCCGTACTCGCTGCGCGAGGGCGGCTCGCGCCTGTGCTTCGTCCGCGACCCGGACGGCTACCGCGTCGAGCTCATCGAGAAGCCGGTCGAGCCGGGACGCTGAACCGGTGGAGCGGCGCCAGGCCGTCATCGACCTCGGCTCCAACTCCTTCCGGCTCGTCGTGTTCTCCTGGGAGCCCTGCGAGCCGGGCCCCGCCGGTGGCCTCCGCCATCGGTGGTGGAAGCGCACGGACGAGATCTACGAGGCGGTCCGGATCGGCGAGGGGCTCGAGGGGCGCGGGGCGCTCGGGGCCGAGCCGATGGAGCGCGCCCTGCGCACGCTCGAGCTCTACGCGCACTTCTGCGCCTCGACCGGGATCGACGACGTCCGCCCGGTGGCCACCTCGGCGATCCGCGACGCCACCAACCAGGCGCAGTTCCTCGCCCGCGCGCGCGAGCGCTCGGGCCTGCGGATCGAGGTCCTCAGCACCGAGGCGGAGGCCCGGTTCGGCTACCTCGCGGCGATCAACTCGACCACGCTGACCGACGGCGTCGCGCTCGACCTCGGCGGCGGCTCGCTGCAGCTGACGCTCTGCGCCCGGCGCGAGGCCCGGCAGATGCGCTCCTGGCCGCTCGGCGCGGTGCGCATGACCGAGCGCTTCCTGCCCGACAAGCGCGCGTCCAAGAAGCAGCTCCGGGCGCTGCGCTCCCACGTCCGCGCCGAGCTCGAGCGCGACGCGCCGTGGATCGTCGACGCCT
>CALMNS010000568.1 GCA_937871635.1 uncultured Solirubrobacter sp. | reverse complement strand
CGTCCACGCGGGCGCCGATGCCGCCGGCCTCCCTTCGCCACCCTCACCCGAGCGTCGTTGACCTCCGGTCCGCTTCCGCGCCGCAGCTCAACCGGGAGAACGCCGCCCCCGACCACCCGGCCCGCCCCGCCGGACCCGCCCGGCCCGGCCCTGCCCGGCCCGGCCGATCACTACAAAGGGGGCGGGCGTCAGCCGTTCGAGCACAGGCAGACGACCCGGTCGCCCGCCTCGACCGTGGCGGCCCGCTCGTCGTCGAAGTGCAGGATCCCCCCGTCGCGGATCACCGCGAGGACGGGGGCGTCCCCCTCCACCTCCTGCAGGGGCCGGCCCACCATCGCGTCGGGCACGTCGCGCTCGACGATGTCAAGCCCCTCCCCCACCCCGATGAGGTCCTCGAGCACCTGGATGACGTGCGGCGAGTGGGTGGCGTTGCCGAGCAGCCGCCCCGCCGAGGCGGCGGAGACGATGACCGAGGTCGCGCCGCTCTGGCGCAGCAGGTGCGCGTTCTCCTCCTCGCGCACGGCAGCCGCGATCGACGCGGTCGGGTTGAGCTCGCGGGCGGTCAGGGTCATCAGCACCGCGGCGTCGTCGCGCGACGGGGCGACGATGATCGACTCGGCCTCGTGGATCCCGGCCGCCTCGAGGACCTCCGCCAGCGCGGCGTCGCCCTGGACGACCGCGAGCCCGGCGCGGCCCGCCGCCTCGATCGGCCCGTTGTGCAGGTCGACGACGACGATCGCGTCGTTCGGCACCCCGCGGGCCTGCAGGGTGCGGATGGCGGCGCGGCCCTTCGTGCCGAACCCGCAGACGATGGTGTGGTTTCGCAAGCGCTTTCTCCAGGCTCGTTCGCGGTAGGCGGTGCGGGTCCGCTCGGCGAGCACCTCGAGCGTGGTGCTTACCAGGATGATGAGGAAGACGATGCGGGCGGGGGTGATGAACAGCGTGGTGACCAGCCGCGCCTGGTCGGTGATCGGGATGATGTCGCCGTAGCCCGTCGTCGTGATGGAGACGGTCGCGTAGTAGAAGCAGTCGACGAGGTTCACCTCGTTGCCGGCGGCGTCCTTGTAGTCGTCGCGGTCGAGGTAGGCGAGCGTGGCGACGAAGATGACGAGGAGCAGCGCCGCGATCACCCGGCGGGCGAGGCCGACGATCGGGCCGGCGCCCTTGTGGGGCAGGTGGATGGGCGGGGCGGCGAGGGAGACGGCCATCGAAGTCCGCGCATTGTGGCGTCCGGAGCGGCACCTCGCCTCGGTTCCCGCCTCGACAGGGTCCGGTGGACCTTCCGGGCCGGGTCCGGTGGACCTCCCGGCCGCGCTACTCGCTCGCGGCGTAGCTCACGATCGAGGAGTCGATGAGCCACTCGACCGGCGCGCGGTCGTCCGTGTAGACCGTCCCGCCCTTCAGCGGCGGCCCGAGACGGGCGGCGGCGCTCTGGGCGACCCTCCGGACGTCGGGCGGCAGCGTGGCCGCCGCGGCGCGCAGCTTGGCGCTCGACACGGGCTGCTGGGAGGCGACGAGCAGCGTGTTGACCTCCTCGATCGGGTCGCGCATGACGTTGCCGAAGGCCGTCGAGAGCGTCCGGGTCAGCACCTTCTCGAGCTTGTCCGAGCCCTCGGGATGGCCGACGTTGACGATCACCACCCCGCCCGGGTTCAGGCGGTCGCGGGCCAGCTCGAAGAACTCGCGCGTCGTCAGGTAGAACGGGATGTAGGGCTGGCGGTAGGCGTCGACGAGGATCGCGTCGTAGCGGCGGTCGATCCGGCGCAGGAACGGCCGCGCGTCCTCGGCGAACGTCCGCAGGCCCGGCCGCCGGCCCAGGTCGAAGTACTTGCGCCCGAGCTCGGTGAGCTCGCCGTCGATCTCGACCCCGTCGATCTCCGTCGCCGGGAAGTAGCGGCCGTAGGCGCGGGCCGTCGTCCCGGCCCCGTTGCCGAGGATGGCCATCGAGCGCGGCGGGCGCCCGAGCGCGGCGAGCGGCTCGACCAGGTAGCCGTCCCACACGTTGTCGGTGAGGACGGAGTCGGGCCGGTAGACGGAGTGCACGGCCTGCCCCTCGTTGAGCTCGAGGTGGCGCTCGCCGTCGTCGTACTCGATGACCCGGGCGTACTGCTGCGTCGTGTCGAGCTCCGCGAGGATCCGGCCCTCGTCGGTGCCCTTGACCACGCCCGCCGGGAGGACGCCCATCACCAGCAGCACGAGCGGGGCCGCGACGGCGCGGCGGCCGAGCCCGAGCGCCGCGGTCACCGCCAGCAGCAGCGCGAAGAACAGGAAGGTCCGCTGCGTGCCGGCGAGCGGGATGAGCACCAGCGCGGAGAGGAAGGTGCCGACGAGCGAGCCGACCGTCGAGATCGCGTACATCCGCCCGGCGGTCTCCCCGGAGTCCTCGATCCGCTGCAGCTTGAGGCGGATCGCCCACGGCGAGACGGCCCCGAGCATCAGCACCGGCACGGCGACGAGCGCCAGGACGCCGAACAGCGACCCCGCGAAGGCCCCGATCGCGATCGTGTCGAACGCCCGGACGCTGAGGGAGAGCAGCGGGTCGGCGACGAACGGCACGAGCCCGAGCAGCACCGAGGCGATGAGCACCAGCGTGCAGAGACCGCGCATGTGGGGGTGCCGGTCGGCCAGCCGGCCGCCGAACCAGTAGCCGATCGAGAGCGAGACCAGCACGATCGCGATCGTGTTCGCCCAGATGATCGTCGAGGCACCGAAGAAGGGGGCCATCAACCGCGCGGCGGCGATCTCCGCACCGAGCGTCGACATCCCGACCACGAAGACCAGCAGCCCGAGCGGGGGCAGCTCGCGGCGGCGGGAGGGCTCGGCCGCGTCAGGCACCGGGCGGGCGGCGGTCGTGGCCATCGAGGCCTCCAGTATGCAAGGTGGCCCGTCACCGGCCTGCAAGGTGGCCCGTCACCGGCCGAGGAGACGCCTGCAGGTCAGCGAGGCAGCTGCCGTTCGTCCTTGGCGCCCTTCTCGCGCAGCCGCTTGCGCCGCACCGTCACCGCGCCCATCAGCGAGTAGGCCCGCACGCGCACCACGGGCGCGCCGGGCGGCGGCGGCTCCGCGGTGCCCTTGACGCCGTTGCCCCCCATGAGGGCGAAGCCGCCGAGCTCGACGCGGACGCCCTCGGGGACGCGGACGTCGACCCCGCCCATGATCGCCCAGGCGGTGATCTCGACGTCGCCCGCCGGGAGCTCGGCCTCGCGCAGGTCCAGGTCCACCCCGCCCATCAGCGCGATGGCCTGCGTCCGGTTGCGGACGCGCCAGCGACCCCTGCGCTCGTCGGCGCCCATCACCGCGAGCATCCAGTCCGTGCGGTCGGTGCGCGATTCGTCCACCTCGCTGCGCGGCACCGCCGGCGCGGTGGCCGGCAGGTCGTGCGAGAGGCGCTCGAGCTCGGCGTCCGTCCGCGCCTCGTAGGCGCGCTGGGTGCGCTCGGCGAGCTCCTCGAAGGTCAGCCGGCCCTCGCCGGCGGCCTCGCGCAGCCGGACCACCGCCGCCTCCCGCTCGGCGTCCGAGACGCGGATGGCTGG
>CALMNS010000567.1 GCA_937871635.1 uncultured Solirubrobacter sp. | reverse complement strand
GGCGTAGCCGCTTGAGGGGCGCAGCGCCCCGGCGGCCGCTCCGACGGCGAGCAGCCGGGGGCCGCGGACGGCGGGGAACGGATGGGTGGTCATCGGCAGGGCGCCGCGCTCCTCGCGCAGCACGTGGACCCCCCGGACGCCCCACGCCTCGTCGAGATGCGCGGCGATCGCGGACCGGCGCTCCCGCGCGGGGATCGCATCGCCGCCGATCGAGGTGTCCTCGACCAGCGCCCGGGTGCGGCTGAAGGGCAGGACGTAGGTGAAGCGCAGGGCGCCGGCCGCCCGCGTGGATGCCGGCCCCTGCGCGCCCGCGCGGAAGTCCATCAGCGTGGCGACCGACGGATCGAAGACGGCTCGCTCCGTCTCCACCTCGAGGCCGAGGAACCGCTGGCGCAGCTCGACCGCGCCGGCCGGGCGGTGGCGGTTCAGGGGTCCGGTGCCGCCCATGGCGTCGTAGGCGAAGCCGGCGTCGAGGCCGCCCGCCGACGTCGTCACGCGCACCCGGTCGGGGAGCGCGGCGACGTCGATCACGCGCTCGCCGAGCCGGAGCTCGACGTTGGGGGCGCGCTCGAGCCGGGCGAGCGCCGCGGCGTAGAAGGCGTCCGCCGGCAGGTGGAGGTAGGGGTGCCGGCTCGAGCGGTGCTCGACCGTCCGGCCGTCGCGGCCGACGAGCCGCCAGGCGGGCCAGCGGTGGGTCGCCAGGGACGCGGCGGCCGGGTGCGGGGAGCTCGCCCAGAAGCACCAGGTCCGATCGTGGTCGAACGTGGTGCGGCGGTCGACGAGCACGATCTGCTCGCCGACCCCCTCGTCCAGCAGGGCGCACGCCAGGCTCAGCCCGGCGCATCCGGCGCCGAGGATGACGTGCACGCCCGGCTCCGCGTCAGGCCGTGGCCGCCTCGACCGGCCCCCTGTCGCGCGACTCGACGCGCCGCGAGATCCCCACCACGCGCGTCACCAGCAGCAGCCCGAACCCGACCTTGGCGGAGAGGTCGATGACCGCGAACACGGCGATCTCGGCGGTCAGCCCGATCGTGCCGGTGCCCTCCGTGCCCAGGAGCCAGAGCACCGGGTAGATGAACCACAGCACCGTGAGGACGCTCAGCAGCGTCCCGAACAGGCCGGGAGTGGAGCCGGCCTGCGACCGGGCGATGTCGCGCACCGGACCGTAGAGCAGGCCGATCACCGCGAGGAACGCCCCGCAGCTGATGGCGTACCACGTGTAGCGCACGACGTCGTCCGCGCTGAGCGCGGCGAAGAGGCCCGTGGCGATCATCAGGACGTCGGCACCGATGACGCCGGCGAGCAGCGATGTCCGCGAGCGGCTGTCGTCGCCGCGGGAGAGCGCGGGAAGCCCGATCATCATCAGGCCGAGCAGCAGCAGCGGCGTGGTGAACAGCCAGTCCACGTAACGGGCCACGTAGACGGAGCGTCCATCCACGTCGACGATGCCCTGCCCGTTGGCCATGGCGAAGTAGGACGTCGCCGCGATGAGGCAGACGAACAGGCTGGCCACCGGGTGGTGCTTGTCCTCCCCGCGGGCGCCACGACCGATCGTGCCGATGGCGATGGCACCGAGGACCATCCCTGCGAACCCGATCCAGAGCCAGGTCTCTTGCCCGTCAGTCATGGTGTCCTCCCGGACGTGGGGTGTTGCCGACGGCTCCGTTACGGGCAACGATCTGCACGAGATCGGGAACCTGACACCCTGGCGCTCGCGGTGGTGAGACCTACGCGCCCCGCCAGGCGCTTCGGTACGCGCTCGGCGTGGTGCCCAGGGCGCGCCCGAAGTGGGTGCGCAGGGTCGCCGCGGTGCCGAACCCGGTCGCCGCCGCGATCGCCTCGAGGTCCGCGTCGCTCATCTCGAGCAGCCGCCGGGCGGCCTGCACGCGCTGGCCGTGCAGCCAGCGCAGGGGCGGCTGGCC
>CALMNS010000566.1 GCA_937871635.1 uncultured Solirubrobacter sp. | reverse complement strand
CGGCTGGGGCGCCGCGTCCGCGGGGCCCTCGCCGGCGTCCGCCCCCAGCGCGCGCACGGCGAGGGCCATCGCCGCGTGGGCCCACTTCGCCGCGGAGCCCTGCCGGCCGTAGGCGTCGACCCTCCCCGCTCGCACGTGAGCCAGGAACTCGGCCGGTGACGAGGCGGGCGGCGTCTCGGAGTACGTCCGGCCGACGTCGACGCCGGCGTGGTCGTCCGTCCCGCCGATGCCCGTGCCCCCGTGGGTGTCGATGTAGACGGCGGCCGGCAGGTTGAGCTCGGGGGCGCGCGAGCCGTTGCGGACCTCCCAGACGCCGAAGAGCTGGGCGAGGCGACGGCGGTGGCGCGGCGTGAGCGGGGCCGCGACCGCGTAGAACGGATGCGCGAGCGCGCAGGCGATCTCCTCCGCGTGCAGATAGGCCGCGACCGCCTCGACGTCGTCGCGGTGGGCCTGGAGCCAGGCGTGGTCGTCGGGGGTGATCCCGAGGCAGAGGACGTGGACCGCCTGCTCCTCGCCCTGGAAGCCGACGGTGAGCTCCTCCGAGACGAACGCGTCGTCGGGATGGGCGGCCACGAGCTCGAGCGCGCCGTCGATCGTGTCGTGGTCGGTGAGGGTCACGAAGTCCATCCCGCGGCGCTTGGCCAGGGCGTAGACCTCCTCGGGCGGGGTGGCGCACTCCGGAAGGCCCAGCGCCCGCTGGACGCCGAGCTTGGAGACCTGCGAGGCGGTCGAGTGGCAGTGCAGGTCGACCCGGCTTGTCGGCTCGTTCGGGTGCATGCCCAGCACAATGGCCCGCAAATCGCGCGCTTCTGTGACCATGCGGGTCACCCCGCGTGACGGTTTGGTGAACGGGGGCGGGATCCGGGTCCCGGGCGGACAAGGGTCGAGAGGATGCAGGTCGACCACGCCGAGCGCCCGTTCTCGCTCACCCTCCGCCGCGGCGGCCGGCGGGTGGTGCGCGACCTCACCGTCCGGTGCTTCGACGGAGCGGTCCACGACCAGTTCGTGCAGTGGACGGAAGGGGTCATCGCCCACGAGGACCTCGGCGACCCGGTCACCGCCGTGGCGGGCGTCGCGGTCGAGGGCGGCTTCGCGCTCGAGCTCTCCGACGGCTCGCGGGCCCGGCTCGAGGTCGAGGCGCGCGGGGAGGCGCTGACCCTCCGCCTGGGGGCGGAGCGGACGTCCCTGCGCCTCGCCTTCGCGTGGAGGAGCCATCCCGAGGAGCGCTTCACGGGCCTGGGCGCCCGTCACGGGCAGGCGGTCGACCAGCGCGGCCGGACCGTCCAGCTCGGAGCCGACCGCCGCTACACCGGCCCCGACTGCCCGCCGGACATGCTCGACGTCGGCGGCATCCCGCAGGGCGACTACGCGCCCGCGCCCTTCGTGCTCTCAAGCCGCGGATGGGCGGCCTGGCTCGAGACCTTCGGCAACGGGACCCGCTTCGCGCTGGGCACTAGTGCTCAGGCCGCCGAAGGCGGGGAGAGCATGAGGAAGGTGGTGATCTCGGCGCGCGCCGCCGCGGGCCCGCTCGTCCTGCACCTCTTCACCCAGCGCACCCCGGCCGCCCGCCTGCGCGCCTACCTGCGGGCGACGGGCCGCCCCGCGCTCCTGCCCGAGTGGGCCTACGGGCACTGGAAGAGCCGCGACGTCTACCCGCATCAGCGCGACGTCGAGGCCGACGCCGGCGGGTACATCGAGCACGGGATCCCGCTCGACGCCGTGGTCCTCGACTCACCATGGGAGACCCAGTACAACACCTGGGCGTTCAACCCCCACCAGTTCCCCGACGCCCCCGGGATGATCGCGCGCCTCCGGGCGGACGGCGTGCGGACGGTGGTCTGGACGACGCCGTGGACGAACCTCGAGTCCGTCGACGGCCAGCGGCCGCCCGACGCCGGCTCGGAGCGGCTGCACGCCGCGCCGGCGTCCAACTACGCGGAGGGGGCGCGCGACGGCCACTTCGTGCGGGCACCGGGCGGCGGGCCCTTCGTCGCGCGCTGGTGGATGGGCACCGGCTCCCCGGTCGACTTCACGAGCCCGGCCGCCGAGGCGTGGTGGCGCGAGCAGGCCAAGGGCGTCCTGCGGCTCGGGGTCGAGGGGATCAAGGCCGACGACGGCGAGGGCTACTACCTGCCCGACGACGTCACCTTCGCGGACGGGCGGACGGGCGCCGAGGCGGCGTGGGCCCACGGCCTGGCCTACCGGCGCTGCATGCAGCGCGCGCTCGACGAGGTCCACGGCCTCGGCCGCGGCGTGGTCTTCGGGCGGCCGGGCTGGAGCGGGCAGCAGTCCGTTGGGCTCACGTGGGGCGGGGACCAGGCGTCCGACGAGTGGTCGCTGCGCGCGCTGGTGGTGGCCACGCTCACCGCCGCCGCCTCCGGGTTCTCGAACTGGTCGCACGACGTCGGGGGCTACCTGGGCGAGCGGCTCGTCGCCCGCTGCCCGCCCGAGCTCCTGGTCCGCTGGGCGCAGTTCGGGTGCTTCACGCCGCTCATGCAGGCCCACGGCCGGCTCGAGCAGGAGGCCTGGACCTACGACGCCGAGACCCTCGCGCGGTACCGAGAGGCGGTGGTGCTCCACGAGCGGCTCGTCCCCTACGTCCGCGCGGCGGCGGCGACCGCGGCGCGCTGCGGGCTCCCGATCATCCGGCCGCTCGCGCTGCTCGACCCGGGCGACGCGCGGGGCTGGTCGATCGCCGACGCCTACGGGTACGGTCCGGCGCTCTGGGTGGCGCCCGTCCTCGAGGTGGGCGCCCGCGAGCGCGAGGTGGAGCTCCCGCGCGGCGACTGGCTGGACTTCTGGACGGGCGCGCCGGCGGCCGGGGCGGGGACCGAGGTGCTCGCCGCCGCGCCGCTCGACCGCGTCCCGGTCTGGGTCCGGCGGGGCGCGATCGTGACGACCTATCCCGTCG
>CALMNS010000565.1 GCA_937871635.1 uncultured Solirubrobacter sp. | reverse complement strand
GCGATCGGCTCGCCCGGCGCGCGGCTCGGATCGAAGGCGAACGCCGCGAGGCCGCCCGGCTGGAAGAGCCGTGCGAGGGCGAGCAGGAGCACGACGCTCAGCAGGCCGAGCAGGAGGCCCTCGAGTCCCGGCCGGCCCGAGGCGAGCCAGTCGCCCCACCCGTAGGACAGGACGGTCAGCGCGATGACGCTCGCGATGCGGATGGGCCACGCGACCACAGGCCTAGGATCGCAGAGCCGGGGTCCTCTAAGGTCAGGGCTCGACATGACGACCTTCGCCGACCTCGGGCTGTCCGAGGACCTCCTCCAAGCCCTCCGCGACGTCGGCTACGACTCACCCAGCCCGATCCAGGAGCAGGCCATCCCTGAGCTCCTCCAGGGCAAGGACGTCATCGGCCAGGCCCAGACGGGCACGGGCAAGACCGCCGCCTTCGGGCTTCCGATGATCGAGTTCGTCGATCCCGAGGAGCGCGAGGTGCAGGCCCTCGTCCTGACCCCGACCCGCGAGCTCTGCATCCAGGTCACGCAGGCCATCCGCACCTACGCCAACAACAAGGGCGTCGACGTGGTCGCCGTCTTCGGCGGCGCGCCGATCCGCACCCAGCAGGCCCAGCTCAAGGCGGGCGGGCAGATCGTCGTCGGCACCGTCGGCCGCGTGCTCGACCTGATCTCGCGCCACAGCCTGATGCTGCACTCCTGTCGCTACCTCGTCCTCGACGAGGCCGACGAGATGCTCGACCTCGGCTTCCTCGAGGACGTCGAGAAGATCCTCGCGCTCACCCCCGGCGGCCGCCAGACGGCGCTCTTCTCGGCGACCATGCCGCCCGAGATCCGCGGCCTGGCCGATCGCCATCTCTACGACCCCGTCACCGTGAAGGTCAAGGCCGCGACCCTGACCATCGACACCGTCGAGCAGTTCTACGTGGAGACCAAGCAGGCCGACAAGAACGCGATGCTCGCCCGGGTGCTCGAGTCCGAGAAGCCCGACCAGGCCATCGTCTTCGCGCGCACGAAGATCCGCACCGAGCAGCTCTACAAGACGCTGCGCGACAAGGGGATGAACGTCAAGGCGCTCCACGGCGACATGAGCCAGGGCTCGCGCGACGGCGTGATGATCTCCTTCAAGGGCGGTCGCGTGCAGATCCTCGTGGCCACCGACGTCGCCGCCCGCGGCCTGGATATCTCCACGGTCACCCACATCGTCAACTTCGACGTTCCCACCAGCCCGGACGTCTACGTGCACCGCATCGGCCGCACCGGCCGGGTCGGGCGCTCCGGTCGCGCGATCACCTTCATCGACCCCAAGCAGCACCGCGAGCTCGAGGCGATCGAGCGCCACGCGAACACGAAGATCGCGCCGTGGTCGGAGGGGGCGAAGGTCGGCCCGGCCAAGGTGGAGGAGCCGCCGCGCCGCCACCGCAAGCCGCACGACGGGGAGCGCGCGCCGGCCGTCAACGGCAACGGCGCCTATCGCAAGCTTATCGCGAGCGGGGGGCGCGCGGCCGGCCTGAGCGAGGCCGACCTGATCCACGCGGTGACCACCACGGGCCTCGACGGCGAGGAGGTCCGCAACGTGCGCCTGCTCGAGCGCTTCGCGTTCCTCGAGGTCCCCGCCGACCAGGTTCTGCGCGTCACCGAGGCGGTCGACGGCACCGAGGTGCGCGGCCACACGCTGCGCATCCAGGCCACCCGCTAGGCGCGCAGCCGACCGCTCGGTGACCTTGAAGGGCCACTTGGGCCTGGCCGAACCACCCGACGCGAAACCGCTAGCCCGTGCTAGCACAGGAGTAGCACCGGCTAGCGATTCCGGCCACACCAGGCCGCCGACGGGCCGATCCAGCACCCGCGTTCAGCGTGTCCGCGGGCCGGACGGCTAGGCCACCCCGACCGCGGCGATCTCGCCCTTGAGGGCGACGAGCCCCAGCCGCTCGGCGTCGGCCGACGCGCGGGCGTCGAGCCC
>CALMNS010000564.1:760-2517 GCA_937871635.1 uncultured Solirubrobacter sp. | reverse complement strand
CCGCCGCGTCGCACCCGCGTCGAGCGGGGTGCCCGGCGGCCCCGTCAGCGCTATCCTGAGTGGACAGCTTTCGCGGCTCTGGGCCGTTCGTTGTTTTCCGAGAGCGGGCGCTGCCCGCTCTTTCTATGAGGAGAGGAGGTCAGATGAGCACGATCCAGGCAGACATCGAGGCACGCCTCGCGCAGGCGGAGCCCGACGTCGAGGTGCTGCTCGCCGAGGTCGTGGGCGGCAAGCTCGTGCGCCTCTTCATCGACCATCCCGACGGCGTCTCGTTGGGCCTCTGCGAGCGCGTGACCAACCTGCTGCCGGAGCTCCGCGAGCGCTACTCGCTGGAGGTCTCGAGCCCGGGCACCGAGCGCCCGCTCTCCAAGCCCGAGCACTTCCGCCGCTTCGTCGGCCGCAAGGCCAGGGTCCGCACCCGAGGGGACCACGAGGGTCGCAAGAGCTTCACGGGCGAGCTGATCGACGCCTCCGACGCCGAGGTGACCGTCGCCGCCGACACCGGCGTGGTGTCCATCCCCTACGCCGACATCCACCGATCCAACCTGCTGGGAGACTGACCGCATGAGCCAAGAGATCGTCGAAGCCGTCAAGGCCCTCGGCGCGGAGAAGGGCATCGCCGAGGAGACGCTCATGGTCGCCCTCGAGGACGCGCTGCTCTCCGCCTACAAGAAGCAGCCCGGCTCGGCCAAGTACGCGCGGGTCGAGATCGACCGCGAGACCGCCGACTTCCTCGTCTGGGAGCTGCAGGTCCCCGAGGAGCTCGAGGAGACGCTGATCTCCGAGGCCTGGCGGGCGATGGCCGCCGAGCAGGCCGAGATCGACCCGGAGACGGGCGAGCGCCGCGAGCCCGAGGAGCCCGAGCTCGACCTCGAGAAGCTCGAGCAGTACAAGGACCAGATCCCCGAGCGCGACGTCACCCCGGCCGACTTCGGCCGCATCGCCGCGCAGACCGCCAAGCAGGTGATCCTGCAGCGCATCCGCGAGGCCGAGCGTGACATGACGCTCGAGGAGTACTCCGACCGCCTCGGCGAGCTGATCACCGGCATCGTCCAGCAGTCCGACTCGCGCTACACCCTCGTGCAGCTGCGCGAGCGCGTGGAGGCGCTGCTGCCCAAGTCCGAGCAGGTCGAGGGCGAGCGCTACGACCACTCCCAGCGCATCAAGGCCGTCATCAAGGAGGTCTCGGCCTCCACGCGCGGGCCGAGCATCATCGTCTCGCGCCGCGACCCCGAGCTGATCAAGAAGCTCTTCGAGCTCGAGGTCCCCGAGATCGCCGACGGCCTGGTGGAGATCACCAACGTCGCGCGCGAGCCGGGCTACCGCTCGAAGATCGCCGTCGTCTCCTACGCGGACGGCGTGGATCCCGTGGGCGCGTGCGTGGGGCCCCGGGGCTCGCGGGTGCGCATGGTCGTCTCCGAGCTGCGCGGCGAGAAGATCGACATCATCCCCTACAACGACGAGCCCGCCCGCTTCGTGGCCAAAGCGCTGAGCCCGGCCCGGGTCCGCGAGGTGCTCGTCGACGACGACGGCAAGCGCGCCACGGTCGTCGTGCCCGACGACCAGCTCTCGCTGGCGATCGGGCGTGAGGGCCAGAACGCCCGCCTCGCCGCCCGCCTGACGGGCTGGCGCGTCGACATCCGCTCCGAGACGGAGTTCGCCCGCGAGGAGGCCGAGGACTACGGCGAGGACGGCCAGGAGGAGCTGGGCGGGCGCTGCGCCGCGGTCATGACGAACGGCCGCCGGTGCCCGAACGC
>CALMNS010000564.1:0-750 GCA_937871635.1 uncultured Solirubrobacter sp. | reverse complement strand
CCGCGCTGCCCGACTCGCGCTACTGCGGCATCGACGCCCACCAGGCGCTCGCCAACCAGGACTCCGACGTCGTCGGGGCCGCCTGACCCGGAAGGCCCGCCGGAGCCGGAAGGGCCGCCCGGCCGCCGGGGCGGCGATCCGCACGTGCGCCGGATGCGGCGTACGTGCGCCCCGGGCGGAGCTCCATCGCTTCGCTAATGTGGATGGGCACCTCGCACCCGATCCGACCGCGACCCTCGCCGGCCGCGGGGCCTGGGTGCACGAGACGCAGGAGTGCTTCGCCGCGGCGGTCCGCCGACGCGGCTTCGAGCGAGCCCTCCGGGCCCCCGTTCACATCCCGCAGGACACCCTAGACTTAAGAGACACATGGCCAAGAAGCGCGTCCACGAACTAGCGAAGCTCTACGACCTGCCCTCCAAGGAGGTCATCGCGCGCCTCGAGAAGGCCGGCGTGACCGTCAAGGCGGCGGCCTCCGCGGTCGACGAGAAGGTGGCCGAGGCGGCCATCAAGGGCGACCCCCTGCCGGGCGCCGGCAACGGCAAGACCAAGGTGGTCGAGGCCCCCGCCGAGCCCGCCAAGGTCGTGCGCCCGAGCCGGCTCATGGCCCAGCAGCAGGAGGTCCAGGCCAAGCTCGAGGCCCAGCGCGCCGCCCGCCAGGAGGGCAACGGCGCCGGCAACGGCGCAGGCTCCAAGCGGCCCACCCGCGCGTCAGAGCGCGGCGAGCGCGCGCCCGGCGCCCCGGGCGGGATG
>CALMNS010000563.1 GCA_937871635.1 uncultured Solirubrobacter sp. | reverse complement strand
GTGCGGGAGATCGTCGGCGCAATGGCGGGCGCGCTGGCGAAGTAGACTGGCGCCGGCATGATCATCTTCCTCGCGACCCTGACCGGGCTGGTGCTGTGGATCGTCCTCTGGGCGATCGGCGTGAAGTCCTTCGACGCCTTCATGCTCACCATGCTCTTCGCCCTGGGGGGCGTGATCGTGCACGTGATCCTGCCGTACCTGCCGGGCAACCGGCGCGACGAGCTGCCGCCGCCCGGCGCCTGAGCCGCCGCCCCGCGGCGGCGCGCGATTTACCTCGCCTTTGGGCAGCGCTTAGTCGCCACTCAAGCCGCGCGCCGATGCTGCGGCCATGTCCCTCGTCAAGCGCTCGAGCCGCGCCGCCCTGGAGGAGCCCGAGGCCGAGGCCCTCACGCTCTTCTTCTCGCGCCTTGAGCGCATCCCCCTGCTGACCAAGCAGGAGGAGATCGACCTCGCCCGGCGCGTGGAGCGCGGCGATCTGGCCGCCAAAGACCGCATGGTCGAGGCGAACCTGCGGCTGGTCGCCTTCCACGCCAAGAAGTTCCGCGGCCAGAACATGCCGCTGCTCGAGCTCATCCAGGAGGGGACGTTCGGCCTGGTCCGCGCCGTCGAGAAGTTCGACTTCCGCAAGGGCTACAAGTTCTCCACCTACGCCACCTGGTGGATCCGTCAGTCGATCCAGCAGGGGATCCACCGGCGGGCGAAGCTGATCCGGATGCCGCAGCACGCTCACGACCAGCTGCGCCGGGTCGAGCGCGCCACGCTGCGCCTCAAGGACGAGCTGGGCCGCGAGCCGACCGTCGAGGAGCTCGCCGAGGCCGAGCAGCTCGCGCCCGCCCTCATCGAGCTCCTGCGCCGGTCGACCCGTCCCGTGCGCTCCCTCTCGGAGCCGCTGGGCGAGGAGGACGGCGTCGAGCTCGGCGACGTCATCCCGGGCGACGAGGCCACCACGCCGTTCGAGCGCGCCGCCGAGGCGCAGCGCTGCCGGCAGGTCCAGTCGCTGCTCACCGAGCTCAACGGCCAGGCCCGCGTGGTCCTCGAGCGTCGCTTCGGCCTCGACGGCGCCGAGCCGAGCTCGCCGCGGGAGATCGCGCGCGAGCTCCGGACCAGCACGGAGCGCGTCCAGCGCATCGAGCGGGAGGCCCTGGCGCGGCTCGCCTCCTCCCACGCGGCGCAGGCGCTCGCCGACGCCGCCTGACGCACCGCGGGGTGCGCGTTGGGCGCCTCTACTGCTTCTCCAGGGCCCCGGCCGTGGTTATAGTCCCGGCCCGTTCGTGCCATAGGCGGATCCTGGGGAAGAGGTTGGCTCCGCCGCTGCATCGCTCATCCCTGAGGAGGGACTTTGACGACACGTAGGTTCTCAGCACTTCTCTGCGTCCTCCCGGCTCTGGCGCTCGCCGCCTGCGGCGGCGACGACGAAGAGGGCGCCGGCGGTTCGGGCTCCGGCTCGGGTGGGGGCGGCGGCACGGTCAACGTGTACTCCTCGCTTCCGCTGCAGGGCGCTTCGCAGGATCAGACGAAGGCCATGGTGCAGGGCATCGAGCTCGCGCTCGAGCAGAACCAGAACAAGGCCGGCGACATCACGGTGAAGTACGAGTCGCTCGACGACTCCACCGCGCAGGCCGGGACCTGGACGCCGGAGGCCGTGCAGGCCAACGCCGGCAAGGTGGCCCGCGACGACAAGGCCGCGTTCTACATCGGCGAGTTCAACTCGGGCGCCTCGGCGCTGTCGATCCCGGTGCTCAACGAGGCCGGCGTTCCGCAGCTCTCGCCGGCCAACACCGCGGTGGGCCTGACCACCAACGAGCCGGGCGCCGACAAGGGCGAGCCGGACAAGTACTACCCGACGGGCAAGCGGACCTACGCCCGCATCGTGCCCAAGGACACCATCCAGGGCGCCGCGCTCGCGACCGTCATGAAGCAGGACGGCTGCACGAAGGTCGCGATCGCCAACGACAAGGAGGTCTACGGCGCCGGCCTGGCCCGCAACATCGAGGCGTCGGCCAAGGAGCAGGGCCTCCAGCTCGCGGGCAACGAGGGCATCGACACCAAGGCGGCGAACTACCGCTCCCTCGCCCAGCGCTTCGAGGGTCAGGGCGCGGACTGCTTCGTGTTCTCGGGCATCACGGCGAACAACTCGGTCCAGATCTACAAGGACATCTCGTCGGCGATCCCGAAGGCGAAGCTCTACGGCCCCGACGGCGTCGCCGAGTCCGGCTTCTCGGACCCGAAGAAGGGCGGCATCCCGAAGTCCGTCGGCGACAAGATCAAGCTGTCGGTCGCCACGCTGTCGCCGGATGAGTACCCGGCCGAGGGGCAGAAGTTCTTCGCGGACTTCAAGGCCAAGTACAACGAGGACAACCCGGACCCGTACGCCATCTACGGTTACGAGGCGATGATGCTCGGCCTCGACGCGATCAAGCGCTCGGGCACCGGCAAGAAGGAGGACGTCCTCAAGGCGCTGTTCGAGACGAAGGAGCGTCAGTCCGTGCTCGGGACGTACTCGATCGACGAGAACGGCGACACGACGCTGACCGACTACGGGA
>CALMNS010000562.1 GCA_937871635.1 uncultured Solirubrobacter sp. | reverse complement strand
GCCCGCCACCGCGAAGGACCCGGTCTCCGCGCGCAGGAAGAGCACGACGGCGAGCCCGTTGATCCCGACGGGCAGCCGGGCGAGGACGGTCGCCGCGAAGAGCGGCGCCATCCGCGGGACGCGCAGGAGGGCTGAATAGGCACGCACGGGCGTCCACGCTAGCCCGGCGCCCGTACAGTGGGGTGAGACCCATGAGCGCCGCCACCGCCACCCCCGAGAAGCTCCTGCTCGCCACCCCGCGCGGCTACTGCGCCGGCGTCGATCGCGCGGTGCAGACCGTGGAGCGCGCGCTGACCATCTACGGGCCGCCCGTCTACGTGCGCAAGGAGATCGTCCACAACAAGCACGTCGTCGCCCAGCTGCGCGAGCGCGGCGCGATCTTCGTCGACGAGCTCGACGACTCGGTGCCCGAGGGCGCGATGACCGTCTTCTCCGCCCACGGCGTCTCCCCCGCGGTGCACGCCGACGCCGCGGCCCGCGGGCTGCGCACGATCGACGCCACCTGCCCGCTGGTCACCAAGGTCCACGTCGAGGCCAAGAAGTTCGCCTCCGACGAGTACACGATCGTGCTCATCGGGCACGCCGGCCACGAGGAGGTCGAGGGCACCATGGGGGAGGCCCCGGAGCACATCGTCCTCGTGGAGACCGAGGCCGACGTCGACGCGCTCGAGGTCCCCGACCCCGACCGCGTCGCCTACATCTCCCAGACCACCCTCTCGGTCGACGAGACCCGCACGCTGATCAACCGGCTGCGCGAGAAGTTCCCGAACATCACCGGGCCCCGCACGGACGACATCTGCTATGCCACCACGAACCGCCAGGCGGCGGTCAAGCAGATGGCCGGCGAGTGCGACCTCGTCCTCGTCATCGGCTCGCAGAACTCCTCGAACTCCCAGCGCCTCGTCGACGTGGCGCGCGACTACGGCGCCGACGCCTACCTGATCGACAACGAGTCCCAGGTCGACGAGGCGTGGCTCGAGGGCAAGCGCGTCGTCGGGATCACGTCGGGCGCCAGCGCGCCCGAGGAGCTCGTGCAGGCTCTCGTCGGGTTCTTCCGCGACCGCGGGACCACGGACGTGTCCGAGTTCGAGGTGCTCCGCGAGGACGTGCGCTTCATGCTGCCGAAGACCATCCGCCAGGCGCTGGCCGCCGGCGCGGGCGGCGCGGCCCCCGCCCGCTGAGCCACGCCCACCGCTCCGCGCGGGCGCGACGTTAGCCTCCGGACCGACCGTGCGGACCCTCGTCGTCTCCGACCTCCACCTGGGCGCCGCCACCGGCGTGGACCTCATCCGCCGCCCGCCCGTCCGCGCGCGGCTCGAGGCGGCGCTCGACGGGATCGACCGGCTCGTCATCCTCGGCGACGCGGTGGAGT
>CALMNS010000561.1 GCA_937871635.1 uncultured Solirubrobacter sp. | reverse complement strand
CCCGACGTGGTGCGCGCCGCCGCCCGCGCCGGGGCCACCGCCGAGGAGGCCGCGGCCGCCGGCCGGAGCGCCCGGGAGGGCCTCGAGATCTTCTTCGCGGTCGAGACGCTCGAGTTCCTGCGCCGGGGCGGCCGGATCGGCGCCGCGAGCGCGTACCTGGGCACCGCGCTCAAGATCAAACCGATCCTCACCCTCCAGGCCGAGATCGTCCCCGTCGAGCGGGTCCGCACCTCGCGGCGGGCGTTCGAGCGGCTCGTCGCCCACTTCGAGGAGCGGGCGCGCCTCGGCTGCGACGCCTGGTACGTCCAGCACATCCAGGCCCACGACCAGGCGGCGGAGCTGGTGGACCGCGCCCGGTCGATCTTCGGCTCCGAGCCCGAGCTCGTCTCGGAGATCGGGCCCGTGATCGGGACGCACGTCGGCCCCGGGCTGCTCGGGGCCAGCGCCATCCGCCGCGAGCTGCTCGAAGCGCGCCCGGCCCCGCCCCTCGCCGGCCGCTAGGGCGCTACGGGCGCTCGAGCCGGATCGCGCCGACCGCCTCGGCCGAGGACACCTCGATCCGTCCGCCGTCCGGGGCGACCACCCCCGTCTTCACCCGCCGGTGCGCCCAGTGGTCGCGCAGGAGGATCTGCATGGCGGCGGCGATCGGGATGGCCACGAGCGCCCCGAGCACCCCGAGCAGCGAGGCGCCGATCAGGATCCCGGTGATGATCACCAGCGGGTGCAGGTCCACGGTGCGGCGGTAGACCATGGGCTGGAGCAGGTTCGTCTCGATCTGCTGGTAGACGACGATGACCACCACCCAGACGATCGTGTCCGTCGGGAAGTCGTCGAACGCGGTGATGATCCCCACGATGACCCCGGCGAGCGTGGCCCCGACGAGCGGGATGAGGGCGAGGAAGGCGCTCATGACGGCCAGCGGCACCGCGAAGGGGACGCCCAGGCTGGTCAGGGTGATGTAGGTGACGATCCCGCAGATCGTGGCGATGGTCAGCGCGCCGGCGACGTAGCCGCCGACGGAGCGGTAGACGTCGTCGGCGACGACCCGGTAGCGCGCCCGCGTGTCGGGCGTCATCTGGTCGAGGATCCAGGCCACGATCCGCCGCCCGTCCTTGAGCAGGAAGAACGTGATGGTGAGGACGGTGATGAGCTGGATGATCGTCGAGAAGACCCCGATGGTCACCGCCTGCAGCGCGCCCGCCGCGTCCCCGAGCCGGCTCGGCAGCGTCTCGGCCTGCTCGACGATCGAGGCCGAGATGTCGTACTGGTCGTCGTAGCGCCGGATCGTCGCGTTGCGGCGGAGGTCCTCGACGTAGCCCGGCACGTCCCGCGCGAGCTGCTCGACCTGCTCGACCACGGGCGGGACGACGAGCAGTCCGATGACGAAGATCGCCAGCCCGAGCGAGAGGAAGACGGCGAGGATGGCCAGGCCGCGCGGGGCGTGCCGGCGGGCGAAGAAGTCGACCGCCGGCCCGAGCGCCACCGCCAGGAAGATCGCGATGAACACGAGCCCGAGGACGGACCGGACGAGGTAGAGCGTGTAGAGGAAGACGGCGAGCACCACCAGGGTGAAGAACACCCGGGTGATGGTGCGGGTGGAGAGCTGCGGTTGGGTCAGTACTTGTCGCCGCGGCTGAAGAGACCGACGATCCCGCCGATCCCTCCGCCGAGCACGAAGCCGGCCGCCGCCGCGCCGATGATCACGGTGCGGCGGTTGCGCGCGAGCTGTGCGCGCCAGTCGGTCGCCTTGGCGACCTCGGTGCGCAGCTGCTCGACGGCCACCCCGAGCTGGGCCCGGTTGGCCTCGATGGACTGGCGGATCTCGTCCGGCGTACGGGCGGCGCTGCTCACGTGGCCTCCTCCTTCTGGCGCTGCTGCGCGGAGTAGGAGGCCGGCGCGTCAGGAGCGGCCGGCGTCGCGCTCGAGGCGGAGACGGTCGCGGCGACGCGCGAGGAGGACGACGCCTTCGAGGACGAGATCGTCTGCCGGATGAGCTTGCCCTCCTCGATCGCCATCGTCGGGGTGGGCGGCGTGCCGCCCTTGACGAACCGGTAGGCGAGCAGGCCGGCGATCGCCCCGAGCACGAGCAGGACGACGGCGACGATGAGGAAGCCGAGCCAGAAGTTGTTGCCGTCGTCGATGAGCTGCCACAGGCCCCAGGCGGCGGCGTCGAGCAGGTAGAGCAGCGCCAGCAGGGCGAAGACGCCCGCGACGATCCCGACCACGGCGCCCTTGACGAGCTTCGTGACCTTCTCGGTGAGCTCGGCCTTGGCGAGGGCGATCTCCTCCTGGACGAGCAGCTGCGCCCGCGTGGTGACTTCCTGGATCGCCTCGGCCAGCTTGTGGTCGCGCTGGTCAGGAGCCAATGATCTTCAACACCTTCGCGAGGACGAACGTCAGGCCGAAGGCGGCGGCGGCTTGCAGCTCAGGCTTGTCGTGGAGCGGGAGCTTCTCGAACGGGTCGTCGGGGTCGACGGCGGTAGGGTGCTGGCCTGATGTCGCCGACGGGCG
>CALMNS010000560.1 GCA_937871635.1 uncultured Solirubrobacter sp. | reverse complement strand
ACCTGACCCTCCACGTGCCCGTCCTGATCGGCGCGCTGGCCTGGGTCTACCTGGCCCACCCCGCCGCCTTCGCCCCGGTGCGCACGGTCTTCCTGGTCACCCAGGCGCTCACCGTGGCCGGCTGGATCCTCTTCCCGACCGCCCCGCCGCGGCTGCTGGGCGACCCGGGCTTCACCGACACGCTCGCCGAGCAGTGGGGGCCGGGCACCGCGGAGCAGACGACGTGGCTGCAGAGCGCCTACGCCGCGATGCCCAGCGGTCACGTGGCCTTCGCGCTGATCGCGGGCGGCGCCGTCCTCCTGCTGGCGCGCCACCGGCTCGCGCGACTGGTGGGCGGCCTGTACCCCGTCGCCGTCGTCGGGCTCACCGTGCTCACCGCGAACCACTTCTGGCTCGACGCGGTCGGCGCGATGGCGGTGGTCGCCGTCGGCGGCGCGGTCGCCCTCGGCGTGCACCGGGCCCCGCGGCGCCAATCGCGGCTCGCGGCGGAGCTGGGCTAGCGAGCCGGGCTCAGGCGGCCTGGCGCAGCGCTTCGAGCTCGCGCATGCGACCCAGCCGGCCGCGCGCCTTGGACTCGATCTGGCGCACCCGCTCGGGGGTGATCCCCAGCCGGCGGCCGATCTCCCGCAGCGGCGTCGGGTCCGTTCCGGTCAGGCCGTAGCGCAGGGCGACGACCTCCCGCTCGCGCTCGGGAAGCTCCTCGAGCGCGCGCGCGAGCGCCTCCCGGCGCAGCGACACGTGGACGAGCTCGTCGGGCTGGGGACCGTCGTCGGGCAGCAGGTCGCCGAACGCGGCGTCCTGGTCCTCGCCGAGCGGCCGGTCGAGCGAGGTGACGGTCCGGGCGGCGTCGCGCAGCGCGTGCAGCTCGTCGAGCGAGAGCTGCGCCTCGGCGGCGAGCTCGGCGTCCGTCGGCGGGCGGTCGAGCTTGAGCGAGAGCGCGTTCTCGGCGCGGGTGAGCTTGCGCTGGAGGCGGACGAGGTTGATCGGGAGCTTGATCGCCCGGGCCTTGGCGTCCATGCCGCGCTCCACCGCCTGGCGGATCCACCAGGTGGCGTAGGTCGAGAACCGGTAGCCGCGTCGCCAGTCGAACTTCTCCACCGCCCGGATGAGCCCGAGGATGCCCTCCTGGATGAGGTCGAGCAGGGTGAGCTCGGAGCCCTGGTACTTCTTGGCGATCGAGACCACGAGGCGGAGGTTGGCGTTGATCATCCGCTCCTTGGCCGCGAGGTCGCCGCGCTCGATGCGCTTGGAGAGGTCGATCTCCTCGGCCGGCGTGAGCAGGCGGTGCCGGCCGATCTCGTTGAGGAAGAGCTGCAGCGCGTCCGTCGTCGCCGAGGCGAGCACCATCCCGGTCGGGGCCGCGGGCTCGACGTCGCGGCTGCAGTCGTCGCGCAGCTCGATCCCGCGCGCGTCGAGCTGCTCGTAGAGCGTGGTCAGCGACTCGTCCTCGAGATCGAGCGCCTGGGCGAGCTCGTCGACCTCGGACAGGTCGATGCAGCCCTGCTCGGCGCCGCGATCGACCAGCGCGGCGACCGGCCCGGCCGCGAGCTCTGACTCGGGGATCTCTGCTGGCGTCACCTGGTCGGTCTACCCGCTATCGGCTTCGCGTATGGGCGTGCCGCGTCAGGGGTTCCGGCGGCCGATGCCCGTCGCGAGCTCGCGCAGGCGCAGCGGCCCGCTCGTCGCGGGATCGAGCGGCGGGGTGGGCCGGCCGGCCGACTCGCGCATGCCCGCCATCAGCTCGAGCAGGACATCGGTCGCCGAGTGGGCGGGCCGCCAACCGAGCTCGGACCGGATCCGCGCCGTGCTCATGATCGGCACGCCAAGACCGAGATCGAGCCAGCCGGGCGGCGTCGGCTGCAGCCGGGCCCGGTAGGAGAGCGAGGCGGCGGCGCGCAGCGCGCGGGCGGGCACGGGGACCTTGCGGGCCCCGAGCGCGGCGGCGAGCGAGTCGGGATCGAGGACGGGCTCCGTGGCGACGTTGTAGGCGCCGCGCGCCGAGTCCGTGAGCGCCGCGAGCCGGTAGGCCTCCGCGACGTCGCGGGCGTGCACCACCTGGATGCGCAGCCCGGGCACGTCGGGGACGACGGGGACGAGATCGGGGCGCACGAGCGCGGTGGGCAGGAACGGGCCGGCGAACAGGCGGCGGATCTGGGTGCCCGCCTCGCGCTGGCCGATCACCCCGGGGCGCAGGCGGACGACGCGCAGGCGCGGGTTGCCCACCTCGACCTCGTCGAGCGCGCGCTCGGCCTCCGCCTTGTGGCGCGAGTAGAAGGAGGTCGGGATGCCCTCCGTCGGCCACGACTCGTCCGTGGTGCGGTCCTTCGGCCCCGGGGAGTACGCGCCGACCGAGGAGGCGTGCACGAGCGCCCCGACGCCCGCCTTCGCCGCCGCGGCGAACACGCGGCGCGAGCCGTCGACGTTGACCGCGTGGGTCGTGCGCTCGTCCCGGGCGGGCTGGATGAGCCAGGCGAGGTGGATCACCGCCGCGGCGCCGGAGAAATGCCGCTCGAGGTCGGCGGTGAGGATGTCGGCGGCGACCCAGCGCGTCTTGGGCGGCGCCCAGGACGGCAGGCGGCGGGCGAGGCCCACGATCTCGGTGACCCGCTCGTCCGCGCCGAGCGCCTCGACCACGCGGGTGCCGACGTTCCCGGTGGCCCCTGTGACGACGATTCTCATGGGCGCGCCCTCTGCCCCGGCGGTGCAGCGGGTACACCCTCCCCATGAACTCCTCCATCCGCTCGAGCTCGCAGGGCATCCTGTCCGACGACTCGGCCGACAAGCGCCAGGAGCTCGTCGAGCTCCTGAAGAAGGCCTACTTCATGGAGATCGAGACCGTGATGAGCTACATCACGAACTCGGTCAACCCCGACGGCGTCCGCGCCCAGGAGATCATCGAGTCCCTCGAGGAGGACATCGTCGAGGAGCTCTCCCACGCCCGTCAGTTCGCGGCGCGGATCAAGGAGCTCTACGGCGTCGTCCCCGGCTCGATGGACTTCACGCCCGAGCAGAGCTACCTGCAGCCGCCCGAGCACCAGACGGACATCGTCCACGTCGTCAAGGGCGTCATCGAGGCCGAGACGGGGGCGATCGAGCACTACAACCGGATCATCGAGTTCACCGAGGGCGTCGACCCGGTGACGAACGACATGGTCATCGCCATCCTGCGCGACGAGGAGGGCCATCGCCGGCTCTTCGAGGGCTACCTGCGCGAGTACGAGGCCGAGGGCCTGTCGCCGCGCTGACCTACCCGCCCGTGGCGGTGCCGTCGTCCGTGTCGGGTGCGCGGTCGGCGGCGTCGTCGGGCTTGGCCGACTCCCGGGCCGCCGAGTCGCGATCGCCCGAGCCCGTGTCGTCGGGGACGACCTCGGGCGGGGCCTCCTCGGGGTACCCCGAGTCTGACTGGTCGTAGGTCTCCATGACCCACGACGTGCCCGCGCCCGCCCGGTTGCGAAACCCGGGCGGGGCGGACTCGGGATCGCTAGCGGCGATCCGTGCGGTCGCGGTCGACGTCGGTGACGTTGTCCCCGTCGACCTCGATCTGCTCCTTGCGCAGCTCCTCGGAGACCTGCTGCTGCTCGGTGATGACGTCCTTGTCCACCCGCACGCGCTCCTTGGGCACGACGTTCTTCTGGACGACGGCCTCCTCAGAGCGGAGGGTGACCTCGTGCTCCTCCTCGGTGAGGTCGGCGCCACTGGTCGCGGCGTCCACGTTCGCGTCGGTGATGGCCTCGCGCTCGACGCGGACCTCCTCGCGCTGCACGGGCACCGTCTGCGTCACGTTCTCGGTGACGATGTGCTTGCGCAGGCGCACGCGCCCGGTCTCGCGCTCACGAGTGCCGACGCGCAGCTCCTCCTCGGAGCGCGTCATCGCGTTGTCCGTCTCGGGGCCCGACGTGTCGTCGCCGACCACGGGGCGGCCGGTCTCGTCACCGCGGTACTCGCCGCCGGTCCGGCCCGTTGCGCCGCCCTCGGGGAGGCCCGAGTCCGAGCGTGCCTCGGAGTAGTCGAGGCCGTAGTGCCGGTAGAGGTCGGACTCCTCCTGCTGCGAGAGGCGGCCGTCCGCGTCCATCTTCGGCGCGTCCTTGATCAGCGCCTTGTCGTACGGCACCTGGGGACCGCTGCTGCCCTCATGGGCCTCGCGGATCGGGATGAAGGTCTGCTTCGTGCCGAACATGCCGGTGTGGACGAGCGCCCACTCGGGCTGATCGGTGTCCGCGTCGAGGTAGATCTCCTCGATCTTGCCGACCTTGCCGCCGTCGTTGTCGTACAGATCCTGGCCGCGCCAGCTGAGCTTGTCCTGCGTCGCCATAGGCTCCTCCTCGGAGGTCGTAAGTTCCGTTGGTCGAGGGGGGAGTTACCCATGCCGCACGCGCGCCTACACCGCCGGGCCCGCGTTCTTCACCACCGCGGAACGGGCAGCTCGCTCCACGACCCGGACGACGAAGCAGAGGAGGGCGCATGGCGCTCGCAGAACGCACCGCCGAGATGCACTGGAACGGGACGCTGGCTAAGGGCGACGGCTCGCTGCGCGCCGGCTCGGAGGCGGTCACCGACCTGCCGATCGGCTGGGCCTCGCGCTCGGACCGCGCGGACGGGAAGTCGAGCCCCGAGGAGCTGCTCGCCGGCGCGCACGCCTCCTGCTATGCGATGGCCCTCTCGCTGCTGCTCACGCGCGACGGCACGCCGCCGGAGTCGATCGACGTCAAGGCGAAGTGCTCGCTCGAGGAGTCGGGCGAGTGGTACACGATCAAGTCGATGGACCTCGAGGTGCGGGGCGCCGTGCCCGGGCTCGGCGCGGAGGCGTTCGAGCAGGCCTCGGTCGAGGCCGACCGGCACTGCCCGATCTCGAACGCCGTGCGCGAGAACGTCGAGGTGCGGATCAGCGCGACGCTTGCCTAGCCGTGAGGCTGGAGCAATCGGCCGGCGGGGGAGCTGAGGACGCCTCGGTCCTCCCCCGCAGGATCGCTAGCCAGTGCTACTCCTGTGCTAGCGCTGGCTAGCGGTTCCGCGGAAGACACACGCCACCCGACCCCTGCACTACGGCCACGCGGGCAAGGACCGGCCCAGGCCCGCCAACGCGGCGCCCACCCGCTCCGCGTCGAGCTCGAGCAGGCCCGGATCTGGCGCGGCGCCGTGCGGATCGCCGCGCCGGCCGGTCCACAGCGCGACGTGACGCTCGAGCGGCGGAGGGCCCCACTCGGCCGGCGGGACGGGCCCGAAGAGCGTGAGCGACGGCGTCCCGGCCGCGGTGGCCAGATGCGAGACGCCGGTGTCCCCGCTGGCGACGCGCTCGGCGCTCGCCACCAGGGCGGCGAGGCCCAGCAGGTC
>CALMNS010000559.1 GCA_937871635.1 uncultured Solirubrobacter sp. | reverse complement strand
GCCTGGCGAAGCTCGCGCGCATCTTCGGCCTGCTGCGGGCGCTCGACGAGCGGCGCCCGCTGCCCGGCGAGGCGGCGCGCGCCCGCCAGCGGATCGCCGCGACCGTGCAGGAGCTGTGGGGCTCGGACGAGCTGCGCGCCGTCTCGCCGACCGTGCTCGACGAGGTGCGAGCCGGCCTCGTCTACTTCACCTCCACGCTGGCCGAGGTGGTGCCGGCCGTCTACCGCGACCTCGAGGCGGCGCTCGCCGGGTGCTTCGGCGAGGGGGCGGTCCCGGTGCCGCCGCTGCTGACCTTCGGCTCCTGGATGGGGGGCGACCGCGACGGCAACCCGAACGTCACCCCCGAGGTCACCGCCGAGGCGCTCGGGCTCATGCGCGACGCCTGCCTGCGCCACCTCGAGCGCGGCGTGCGCCAGCTCGCCGAGCGGGTCTCGCTCTCCGCCCGCGCGGTCGGCGAGCCCGACGAGCTGGCCGACCTGGAGGCCGGGCTGGCCGCCGCCTACCCCGCCTCGGCGGCGGAGCTCGCCGAGCGCAACCCGGAGGAGCCCTACCGGCGGGTGTTCAGCCTGCTGGCCGACCGGCTGGTCACCACGCGGGCCGGCGAGCCCGGCGGCTACGGGGAGCCCGAGGCGCTGCTCGCCGACCTCCGCGCCGTCGGCGACTCGCTGCGCCGGCGCGGCGCCGGCTTCGTCGCCGCCGACGGGCTGGGCGACGTGATCCGCCAGGTCGAGGTGTTCGGGTTCCACTTCGCCCGGCTCGACGTCCGCGAGCACGCGCGGGTCCATCGCGCGGCGCTCGACGAGATCCTCTCCAAGCTGGGCGTGCAGTCGGGCTACGCCGAGCTCCCGGAGGCCGAGCGCATCGCGGTCCTCGCCCGGGAGATCGCCGATCCGCGGCCGCTCATCCCGCAGGACGTCTCGGGCTTCGACGCCTCGACGCGCGAGGCGGTGGAGACCTTCCGGACGATCCGCGACCTGCTCGACGACGGCCACGCGGGCGCGATCGGGGCCTACGTCGTCTCGGGGACGAGCGGCCCGGCCGACCTGCTCGAGGTCCTCCTGCTGCTCAAGGAGGCGGGGCTCGCCCGCGCGGGCGGCCACGGCGCGCGGCTGCGGATCGTGCCGCTGTTCGAGTCCGGCGAGACGCTCGAGCACGCCGCCCGGACGGTGCGGACGCTCCTCGAGACGCCCGTCTACCGGGCGGCGCTCGAGGCGGTGGGGCGCGAGCAGGAGGTGATGGTCGGCTACTCGGACTCCAACAAGGACGTGGGCTACCTGGCGTCAGGCTGGGGGGTCTACCGCGCCCAGCTCCAGGTCGCCGCGGCGCTGCGCGAGCACGGGGTGACGTGGCAGTTCTTCCACGGGCGCGGCGGCGCGGTCGGCCGCGGCGGCGGCCCGAGCAACGTGGCGATCCTCGCCCAGCCGCCGGGCACCGTGGCCGGGCGCCTGAAGGTCACCGAGCAGGGCGAGGTCCTCGCGGCGAAGTTCTCCGTGACGGAGATCGCCCACCGCGAGCTCGAGCTGACCACGAGCGCCGCCCTCATCTCGACCCTCGACGGATCGGGCGGCGTGCCGCCCGACCGGCTGGAGCGCTACGAGGCGGTGATGTCCGAGATGGCGGAGCACTCGACGGAGGCCTACCGCGCGCTCGTCTACGGCGACCCGGACTTCTCCGACTTCTTCATCGCCGCCACCCCCGTCCAGGAGATCTCCCGCCTCCAGCTCGGCTCCCGGCCGGCCAAGCGGCGGCCGTCGCGCCGCATCGAGGACCTGCGGGCGATCCCCTGGGTCTTCGCGTGGACCCAGGCCCGCGTGGTGCTTCCCGCCTGGTACGGGTTTGGGACCGCCCTCGAGGCGGCGCGCGAGCGCCACGGGGACGAGATCCTGCGCGAGATGGCCGAGAGCTGGCCGTTCTTCGCCGCCCTGGTCTCCAACTCGGAGATGGCGTGCGCGAAGGCGGACCTCGACATCGGACGGCGCTACGCCGAGCTGCACGACGACGAGGCGGCGCGCGAGCGGATCTGGGGGGCGATCGCCGGGGAGCTGACCCGCACCCGGGAGGCGCTCGAGCGCCTGCGGGGGGAGGAGCGGCTGCTCGACTCAGAGCCCGTCCTGCAGCGCTCGATCGATCGCCGCAACCCGTTCGTCGACCCGCTGTCGTTCGTCCAGCTCGAGCTGCTGCGGCGGCTGCGCGCCCAGGGCGGCGACGACCCCGCGCTCGTCCGCGCCAGCCTGCTGGCGATCAACGGGATCGCCGGCGGCCTGCGCAACACGGGCTGACTTAGCGGGTGACGGGCACGATCCGCACCGCCACCCGCGCGGGGCGGCTGGGCGCGGCCAGCGACAGGAAGTCGCGTACGGCGCCGGCGTGGGCGCACACCGGGCAGCTGATGGCCTGGGCCGGCC
>CALMNS010000558.1 GCA_937871635.1 uncultured Solirubrobacter sp. | reverse complement strand
CAGCCGCTCCTCGCGGTCGGCGTGCGTCCGCCGGCTGCCGAGCGCGCCGACGTAGCCCGCCCCGCTGGCCAGTGCCGCGGTGAGCGCGGGCTCGTCGAACTTCGGGTCGTGGGTGAAGACGAGGACCGCGTCGCGCGGCCCGATCTCCTGCCCCTCGAGGTACTCGGCGGGCCAGGAGACGACGACCTCGGCGTGCTCGGCGAAGCGCGGGCTCTGGGCGAAGGCCCGGCGCGCGTCGACGATCGTGACGCGGTAGCCCACTTGGGTCGCCGCGGCGGCCAGGGCGGCGGAGAAGTCGATGGCGCCGAAGACGACCATCCGCGGTGGCGTCGCGAAGGCGTGGATCGCCACGCGCAGGTCGGCGCCCATCGTCTCGCCCAGGGCGCTGTAGCGGCGCACCGCCGAGCGGCCCTCGTCGAGGAAGCCCCGCGCGTCGCGCGCGACGTTGTCGTCGAGGAGCCCGGGGTGGCCGAGGTCGCCGACCACCCCGTCCTCGAGCACGGCCATGGCCGCGCCGGCCGACCGGCCGTCGAGGAGCGTCGCGAGCGCGACGGGGCGGCCCTCGTCCGTCGCCGTTCGCACCGCGTCGAGCGCGTCGAGCGCGCGCAGCTCGCGGACGAAGACCTTCACCGTCCCGCCGCACATCAGGCCGACGTCGACCGCCTGCTGGTCGGAGATGCCGTAGGTGGCGACCCGCGGCGGGGCGCCGGCCAGGATGCCCTGCGCCTCCTCGACGAGCGCGCCCTCGACGCAGCCGCCGGTCACCGAGCCCTCGATCCGCCCGGCGTCGTCGACGAGCATCTCGGCTCCCGGATCGAGCGGCGCGGAGCCGATCGCCTCGACCAGCGTGGCCGCCACCACGCGCCGGCCCTCCGCGAGCCACTCCAGGGCGATGGCCGTCGAGTGGGCGGGCATGCGACGAACGGTACCGCCCGCTCAGCGGCGACGGAGCCACTCGCGCAGCAGCGGGTCGAGCAGGTGCACGCGGCGGTCGTCGTCGCGCACGACGTGCTGCTCGGCGTCGAGCATCCGGGCGAGCGCGGTCTGGAGGGTCGAGCGCGCGACCCGGTGCTCCGCGGCCAGCCGCTCGCTGGTCGGGGGGAGCCCGTCCGCGAGCCCGATGGCGATGATGCGCTCGAGCCGCGAGAAGCCGTCCCACGTCGCCTGATGCGCATCGGCGGTCTCCGCCATGGCGTCGGCGAGCGCCTCGGCGGCGAGGTCGCCGGCGCTCGATCCCGCGTCGAGCCGTTCGTAGAGGTGGTGGGCCAGGAGCATCGTGCGCTGGGGATGGCCGTCGGTGAACGCGAGGATCCGCGGGACGGCGTCGCCGGGCTCGAGGCCCGCGTCGCGCAGGAGCCGCTCGAGGTCCTCGACCGCCTCGGCGATGGGCAGGGTCGGGAGCGCGAGCGGCCGCGCCTGGCCGTAGAACGGGCGCTCGCGGTCGGTGAACAGCGCCCGCATCATCGACGGCTCGCTGCCCGCGTAGACGTAGCTCGCCGCGCGACCGTGGTGCTGGATGACCGAGCGGACGAGCCCGTCGAGCCCACCGTCGGCGACGAGCAGGTCCTGGAACTCGTCGAAGCAGACCACCGTGAGGTCGGCGTCGCGGGCGTGCAGGGTCGCCGGGGCCTCGAGCAGCTCGAGCAGTGCGGCGCGGGCGTCGTCCGCCGTGACCTGGCGGGCCGCCGGACCGAGGACCACCTTCGCCGGGCCCACACCGATCTCGACGCCGAGCCGGCCCGCCCACCGAGCCACCGCGCCGACGGGGTCGCGGGTCAGGCCGGCGTACGCGGCGGTCACGCGGGCCGCGACGTCCGACACCGTCCCCACCTTCGAGAGGTCGACCCGCACGGCGCGGTGCCCGACCGCCCGCATCGCCGCTAGGTGGGCGTCCAGGACGCTCGTCTTCCCGAAGCGGCGCGGCCCGACGAGCCGGATGGCGACCCGGTTCGCGGCGGCCCGCTGGAGCCCGTCGAGCTCGACGCGGCGGTCGATGAGCCGATCAGGCGCGACGGGGCCCTGGTAGGCGAAGGGGTTCTCTCCGAGCATGTACGGGATCAGCGTACCGACTTGTACGGATCTTCCGTACAGCGCGGTGCCGGGTAGCCGACGGCCATGGCCTCGCTCACCGCTCCGCCGCTCCGAGTCTCCCAGGCCGGCCGGGCCCTCCACGACCTCGGGATGGCCGGCCTGCTCGGCGGCAACCTCTTCGGCCGTCACGCGCTGCACCCCAGCGTGACGGAGATCTCCGACCCGGCGGAGCGCGGCAAGCTCGTCAACGCCGCCTGGCGGCGCTACGGGGCGATCAACTCCCTGTCGCTGACCGCGGTGCTCGCCGGCCACTTCACCGGGCGCCTGAACGAGACGAGCGGGCGCCGGCTCTCGCGCCCCGAGCGCCGGCTCATGCGAGCGAAGGACGTCCTCGTCGGCGCGGTCGCCGTGGCCGGGCTGGCGACCGCCGCGGAGGGCGTCCGCTTCAGCCGGATGGAGCCGGGCGGCGCCGTCCGGCTGCGCGACGGCTCCCACGCCGACGCCGGGGCGAGCCCGTCGGAGGGCCGCGCCAAGCGGCGCCTGGACCGCCTGGGCGCGGTCTCGCTCGGCGCCGAGGTCGGCCTCGTGGCGGTCAACGCCGCGCTCACCCAGCGCAACTTCCGCCGTCCCGCCGCCCGTCGCCTGGTCATGCTCCGTGACTGACCCCAAGCCGGTGTCGGCGTCGGCCACCTCGATCGTCCGGCGGATGAAGCCCGCCGAGGCGAACGTCGCCGGCAACGTGCACGGCGGCGTCGTGCTGCAGCTCTGCGACGAGTCGGCGGCGACGTGCGCGATGCGCCACGCCCGCCGCCGCGTCGCCACCGTCCGCATCTCCGAGGTGACCTTCCGGACGCCGGTCAACGTCGGGGAGCTGCTGTCGATCAAGACGAGCATCAACGCCGCGTTCGGCTCGTCGATGGAGGTCGGAGTGCGGGTCGAGGCCGAGGTGCTCGAGACGGGCGAGGTTCGCCACACGACCTCCGCCTACTTCGTGATGGTCGCGCTCGACGACGACGGCCGTCCAGTGCGCGACCTGCCCCGGCTCGCGACGGAGACCGCCGACGACGAGCGGCGCGAGCGCGAGGCGCACGAGCGGCGCGAGCGCGCCCGCGCCACGCGGTGAAGCCGGCTCGACGAGCCTGCCCACGTCACCGCCGGAGGCCGGGCAAGGGCGTCCGGACGGCCGAGAGCTTCGAGTTCGCCCCGGGCGTCGCGGACCGGGCGTCGAAGTTCGCGATCACGAGCTGACGCCCGCGGAAGGCGAGGGCGGTGGGGTTGCGGGTGGCGTCGACCCCGATGCCGCGGACGCGGGCGATCAGTCGCCCTGCCGGGGACAGCGCCTGGATCTCCTCGGCGTCGTTGGCCGTGATCCACAGGTTGCCGCGGGCGTCGACCGCGATGTCGTCAGGTCCGGCGAGCGCGTACTGCGTCCTCTGCCGTCGGTTGATCCGCTCACCGTCGGCGAAGACCTGCACCCGAGGGCCTCGAGCGGCTCCGTCGAGACGCACGGCAAGGATGCGTCCCGTCCCCGGGTTCGGGACGTACAGGGTGCGGCCGGCCGGGTCGATCGCGAGGCCGTTCGCGCCGTAGGGCGACTCAGGGGCCGGCCGCAGCAGGCGGCTCCGCGCGATGACCCGCGAAGCGCTCCCGTCGGGCCGCATGCGCAGGATCCGGCCCTCCAGGCCGTCGGCGACGTAGAGCCAGCGGCCGTGCCGCAGGACGCCGATCGGCGCGCCCATGCCGGTCGCCAGGACCCGCGCGGCTCCCGTGTCCGGATCGATCCGCAGGAGTCGGGTGCTCCGGCTCCTCGGGTTGGTCAGGGAGTCCGCGCCGTCGCCGACGTACAGGCCCTCGCCCCGCACGTGGTCCACCCCGAACAGCGCCACCTTGCCCGACGCACCCGGCTCGACCGCGATCCTTCGCACCCGCTGCCCGTCGCGGCTCACCACGCACACGCTCCCAGCGCCCGACGGCTGGGTGAACCCGCCCTCCGGCAGCAGGGTGAACGCCCCGAGCGAGGAGGCGTAGACCGTTCCCGACCGCTCGTCGACGGCGACGCCCTCCGGGCTGGGACACGTCTGATACAGGCCGGTCACGTAATCGCGAAGCTCGCCGACACCGCGCAACTGTCCCTGCGCGAGGGCCGGGACTGCGGCGAGGGCCGGGACTGCGGCGAGGGCGACGATGGCGACCGCGGCACTCAGGCCGCAGGCGCGCGGGATACGACGGGCAACGCTCACGATGAGATCCATGTCTCCACCGTGGCACCGAACGCCCGTATTGCCAACCCCGCTTGCCATCACGGCAAACGACGCGCACCGCCCGCCCCTCTCAGCGCTCGCCCGCGTCCTGCACGAGCAGGGCGATCTGGACGCGGTTGTCGACCTCGAGCTTGTCGAGCAGGCGCGAGACGTGGGCCTTGACCGTCGCGACGGAGAGGTGCAGGGCGGCGGCGATCTCCGCGTTGGCCTGGCCGCGGCCGACGCCGACGGCCACGTCGCGCTCGCGGGGGCTCAAGCCGGCGAGGCGCCGCCGGGC
>CALMNS010000557.1 GCA_937871635.1 uncultured Solirubrobacter sp. | reverse complement strand
TCGCGGCCCGCGGGATGCGGGAGATCGACCGGCGCCACGCGGGCGAGTGGGCGGGGCCCGCGAGCGTCCGCGGCGCCCTGGCCCTCGGTGTGAGCCGGCTCTCGCACGGGGTCCGCGCGATCGAGGATCCCGGCCTCGTGCGCGAGCTCGCCGAGCGGAGGATCGTCCTCGAGTGCTGCCCGACCTCGAACGTCGTGCTCGGCGTCTACCCCGGCTACGCGGAGCACCCGTTCAACGCCCTGCGGGCGGCCGGCGTGCCGCTCACCCTCGGCTCCGACGACCCGCCCTACTTCGGCGCCACGCTGGCCGGGGAGTACGCCGTGGCCCGGGACGCCTTCGGGCTCGGCGAGGCGGAGCTCCGCGGCCTCACCCGCACGGCGCTCGAGGCCGCGTTCGTCCAGGAGGACGTCCGAGAGCGCCTGCTCGTCGGCATTGAGCGCTAGATTCGTCGCGCCATCTGACCGCGCCGGGTCCGCGCGTCAGGCCATTGACACGATTCGAGGGGATCTCCGTGAAGCACTTTGGGACGCGCCTGGCCGCGGCCGTCTGCGCCGTGGCGATGCTGGGCGCCTGTGGGTCCGACGACGAGGGCGGCGGCGGCGGCGGCGCGAGCGCCACCCCGGAGGCCAAGAAGATCCGGGTGGCCATGGTCACCGACATCGGCGGGCTCAACGACCGCTCGTTCAACGCCCTGGCCTACAAGGGCCTCAAGGACGCCGAGAAGGAGCTGGGGGCCGAGATCCGCGCGGTCACCTCGAACTCGAACGCCGACTACGTGCCGAACCTCTCGTCGCTCGCGCGGCAGCGCTACGACGTCGTCTTCGCGGTCGGCTTCCTGATGGCCGAGGCGACCGACAAGGTGGCCAAGTCCTTCCCGAACACCAAGTTCGCCATCATCGACTTCTCCCAGGCCGCGCTCAAGAGCAAGCTCAAGAACGTGCAGGGCCTCCTGTTCAAGGAGAACGAGTCGGGCTACATCGCGGGCTACCTGGCCGGGCTGTACGTCAAGGAGAAGGGCGGCGAGCAGGTCATCTCCTCCGTCGGGGGCCAGAAGATCCCGCCGGTGGACGCCTACATCGCCGGGTACCGGGCGGGCGCCGAGGCGGCCAACCCCGACGTGGAGGTCCTCAACGGCTACTCCCAGGACTTCGTCGACCAGGCCAAGTGCAAGGAGCTGGCCCTCAACCAGATCGAGGAGGGCTCGCAGGTCGTCTTCCAGGTGGCCGGTCAGTGCGGCCTGGGCTCGCTCGACGCCGCCAAGCAGGAGGGCGTACAGGGCATCGGTGCCGACGCCGACCAGGCCTACCTGGGCCGGCACGTCCTCACCTCGGCGCTCAAGAAGATCGACGAGGCCGTCCTGCAGACGGTCAAGGACGTCCAGGGCGGTGCCTTCAAGGGCGGCACGGACACGATCTTCGACGTGAAGTCCAACGGCGTCGGGCTCGGCAAGATCGGCCCGGCCGGCCAGGAGCTGCAGCGCCAGGTGGACGACGTCCAGAAGCAGATCGCCGCGGGCGAGATCAAGGACATCCCGAGCGAGGTCAAGTAGGAAGCCAGGCCATGGGCGCCCCGCTCGCCCTCGAGCTCTCCCACATCACCAAGCGGTTCGGCGCCGTCGTCGCGAACGACGGCGTCGACCTCGACCTGCGCCCGGGGGAGGTCCACGCCCTCCTCGGGGAGAACGGCGCGGGCAAGTCGACGCTCATGAGCGTCCTCTACGGGCTCTACCAGCCCGACGAGGGGGAGATCCGGATCGACGGGGAGCCGGTGCGGATCGGCTCCCCGCGCGAGGCGATCGGGCTCGGGATCGGGATGGTCCACCAGCACTTCATGCTCGTCCCGGTCATGACCGTGGCCGAGAACATCGTGCTCGCCGACGAGCCGCGGCGGGGCGCGCTGCTCGACCGGCGCGCCGCCTCGGCCCGCGTCCGCGAGCTGTCGGAGGCCTACGGCCTCGCGGTCGACCCCGACGCCACCGTGGCCGACATCTCGGTGGGCCAGCAGCAGCGGGTGGAGATCCTGCGGGCGCTCTATCGCGACGCGCGGATCCTCGTCCTCGACGAGCCGACCGCGGTGCTCACCGCCCAGGAGACGGCGGAGCTCTCCCGGATCCTGCGCACGCTGACCGAGCGCGGGACCTCGGTCATCTTCATTTCCCACAAGCTCACCGAGGTGCTCGAGATCTCCGACCGGGTGAGCGTCCTGCGGCGCGGGCGCAAGATCGCCACGGTGGACACCGCCGGCTCGACCGAGGCCTCGCTGGCCAAGCTGATGGTCGGCCGCGACGTCCTCTTCGAGGTCGCGCGCGAGGGCCGGGCGGCGGGCCCCGGGACGCCGCTGCTCGAGGTGGAGGATCTCGTGGTGCGCGACGATCGCGAGCTCGAGGCGGTCCGCGGGCTCTCGCTCAGCGTCGGGGCGGGCGAGATCGTCGGCCTCGCCGGGGTCAGCGAGAACGGCCAGCCTGAGCTCGTCGAGGCGCTCACCGGGCTGCGCATGCCGGAGTCCGGCACCGTCCGCGTGGCCGGGCGCGACGTGACGCGGCTCGGGGTCCGCGAGAAGCTCGCCGCGGGGATCGGCCACATCGCCGAGGACCGCCACCGCCGCGGGCTCGTCCTGGACTTCACCCTGGCCGAGAACCTCGCGCTGCGCGAGTACCGCCGCCGGCCGTTCTCCCGCTTCGGCCTGCTGTCGCTGGAGCGGATGCGCGCGCGGGCGCGGGAGCTGCTCGACGAGTACGACGTGCGCGGCGGCGGCTCCGACGCGCTGGCCTCCTCGCTGTCGGGCGGCAACCAGCAGAAGTGCGTCATCGCTCGGGAGGTGGCCGAGGAGCCGCAGGTGCTCGTGGCCGCCCAGCCGACCCGCGGCCTCGACGTCGGCGCGATCGAGTTCGTCCACCGGCGGCTGCTCGACCAGCGCGAGGCGGGGCGGGCGGTGCTGCTCGTCTCCCTCGAGCTCGACGAGATCCGGTCGCTGAGCGACCGGGTGCTGGTCATCTCCGACGGGCGCATCACGGCCGAGCTCGCGCCCGGGGCGAGCGACGAGGAGCTCGGCATCGCCATGGCCGGCGGGCGCCGCGCCGCATGACGGTCCGCCTCGGCGCCGTCCTGCGCGGGGGCGGGATCCTCGTCCCCCTCGCCACCGCCCTGATCGCCCTCGTGGCGGGCGGCCTGGTGGTCACCGTCACCGGCTCGAACCCGTTCTCGACCTACGAGGCGGTCTTCAACGGGTCGGGCCTGAACTGGCTCTTCCCGTGGATCTCCGCGGAGGACCGGATCCTCGCGGCGCAGAACCTGCAGCAGACGCTGATCCTGGCCACGAGCTATGTCCTCGTCGGGCTCGCGGTGGCCTACGCGTTCCGGGCCGGGATGTTCAACATCGGCGGGCAGGGCCAGTACATCGTCGGGGCGATGGCCGCGGTGATCGTCGGCGCCGAGCTCGACCGCCTCGCGCCTGTCCTGCACGTGGGGCTCGGGGTCGTCGCCGCGGCGGCCGCCGGGGGGCTGTGGGCGGGGATCGCCGGTGTCCTCAAGGCGCGCACCGGCGCCAACGAGGTGATCTCGACGATCATGCTCAACTACGTCGCGCTCTGGATCGGCGTCTTCCTGTTCGGGCTCGGCGGGCCCCTGCAGTCCGACACCCAGGCGTCCGTCCCGATCTCCAACGAGGTGGCCCGGTCGGCGCGGCTGCCGGTCTTCTGGGGCGACCCGGAGCTCCAGGGCCTGCACGTCGGGCTGTTCGTGGCGCTCGCCGCGCTCCTGGCCTTCTGGGTGCTGCTCAACCGCAGCGTCCCGGGCTACGAGGCGCGGGCGGTCGGCTTCAGCCCGGACGCCGCCGAGTACGGGGGGATCTCCGCGGGGCGGACCTACGTGCGGGTGATGCTCGTCTGCGGGGCGTTCGCGGGGCTGGCCGGATCGCTCGACGTCCTGGGCTGGCAGTTCACCCTGGCCACCAACGACATCCAGTTCTCCCAGGTCGGGTTCGTCGGCATCGCCGTCGCCCTCCTGGGGCGCAACACTGCGACGGGCACCCTCTTCGCCGCGCTGCTGTTCGCCGGCCTGGTCAACGGGACCTCGGTGCGCAACCTCGATCCCGCGATCTTCAACCCGGAGCTCGCGCGGAACCTGACCCTGATCATCCAGGGCCTCGTCGTGCTGCTCGTCTCCACCCCGGTGATCGTCACCGGCCTGGCCGGCCGCTTCGGGCGGGGGCGGCGCCGCCCGGCGGCGGCGGGGGAGCCTCCCGCGTGAGCGCCGCGGCGGTCTCGGCC
>CALMNS010000556.1 GCA_937871635.1 uncultured Solirubrobacter sp. | reverse complement strand
GTGCAGGCGCTTCGTCGTGGCGTCGTAGTCCTCGCCCAGGTCGAGCGCCACGTGGCCGGAGGGCGGGACGGCCGGGGCGTCGGCGAACAGCAGGTGGATCTGGGCGCCTTCGCGCGCCACCCAGGCCGAGCGCTGCGCGAGGGCGACCGGCGGCGCGACCTCCGCGAAGCCGAGCACGGCCCAGAAGCGGACCTCCGCGGCGACGTCCTCGCGACGAACCTCGAGCGCGACGTGCTGGAGGGCCCGACCCATACGGGGCACTCTGTCACGGACGGCATACCATCCGGCCATGGCAGAGGGCAAGAAGCTGTGGGACCCGCCGGCGCAGCTCGTCGAGCGGGCGACGATGACCCGGTACCTGCGGTGGCTCGAGGCGGAGCGCGGTCTCGCGTTCGGCGGCGACTACCACGCCCTGTGGGACTGGTCGGTCGGCGACCTCGAGGCGTTCTGGGCCTCGATCTGGGACTTCTTCGACGTCCGGTCTGAGACGCCGTACGAGCGCGTGCTGGGCGATCGTTCGATGCCGGGCGCGCGCTGGTTCGAGGGGGCGCGGCTCAACTACGCCGAGCACGTCTTCCGCGGCAAGGCCGACGACGCGGTGGCCATCGTCGCCGCCGCGGAGCGCCGCGACACCCGGGAGATCACCTGGGGGCAGCTGCGCGCCGACGTCGCCCGGATCGCCGCCGGCCTGCGGGGGCTCGGGGTCGAGCGCGGCGACCGGGTAGTCGCCTACCTGCCCAACCTCCCCGAGGCGATCACGGCCTTCCTCGCCGTGGCCTCGATCGGCGCGGTGTGGTCGAGCACGTCGCCGGACTTCGGCTCGCGCTCGGTCGTCGACCGCTTCGCCCAGATCGAGCCCAAGGTCCTCATCGCGGTCGACGGCTACGCCTACGGCGGCAAGGCGTTCGACCGCATGGAGACCGTGGCCATGCTCGAGGGGGAGCTGCCCACGCTCGAGCGGACCGTGGTGCTGCCCTTCCTGGACCCCGACGCCGACCTCGGCGGCCGCCTGAGCTGGGAGGAGCTGCTCGCGACGGAAGCCGATCCCGAGCTCGCCTTCGACCCGGTGCCCTTCGACCACCCCCTGTGGATCCTCTACTCGAGCGGCACGACCGGCCTGCCCAAGGCGATCGTCCAGGGCCAGGGCGGCATCCTCCTCGAGCACCTCAAGGAGCTCCACCTCCACGTCGACGCCCAGGCCGGCGATCGCGTGTTCTGGTTCACCACGACGGGCTGGATGATGTGGAACTTCCTGGTCTCCGGCCTGCTCACCCAGGCGACCATCGTCCTCTACGACGGCAACCCGGGCTACCCGTCGCTCGACCGGCTGTGGGACCTCGCCGCGGAGACCGGCGTGACCTGCTTCGGGACGAGCGCCTCCTACCTGGCCTCGTGCATGAAGGCCGGGATCGAGCCGGCCGGCGGGGGCCGGGACCTGAGCGCCCTGCGGGCCGTCGGCTCGACGGGCTCGCCGCTCGCGCCGGAGGGCTTCGAGTGGGTCTACGAGCAGCTCGGCGCCGAGACCTGGCTGTTCTCGACCAGCGGCGGCACCGACGTCTGCTCGGCCTTCGTCGGCGGCGTCCCGCTCCTGCCCGTCTACCGCGGCGAGCTCCAGGGCCGCGCGCTGGGGGCGAAGGTCGAGGCCTTCGACGAGTCCGGCGAGGCGGTCATCGACCAGGTCGGCGAGCTCGTGCTCACCGAGCCGCTGCCCTCCATGCCGCTCTACCTGTGGAACGACCCGGACGGCGAGCGCTACCGCGACGCGTACTTCGACATGTTCCCCGGCGTCTGGCGGCACGGGGACTGGATCGAGATCACCTCGCGGGGAACCGCGATCATCTCCGGCCGGTCGGACTCGACGATCAACCGCGGCGGCATCCGGATGGGCTCGAGCGAGATCTACCGCGCCGTCCTCGCCCTCGACGACGTGACAGACGCGCTCGTGGTCGACGTCGACGGCTGGCTCCCGCTCTTCGTCGTCCTCCGCGACGGCGCCACGCTCGACGACGACCTGGTCGGCGCCATCCGCACGCGCGTCCGCGAGGACTGCTCGCCGCGCCACGTCCCGAGCGAGGTCATCCGGGTCGACGAGGTCCCGCGGACGCTGTCGGGCAAGATGCTCGAGATCCCGGTCAAGCGCATCCTCGCGGGGGCGAGGCCGGAGGACGTCGCCGCGCCCGACTCGCTGGCCAACCCGCGCTCGCTCGAGCCGTTCGTCGCGCTGGCGCGGGAGCGGGAGCGGGCGGAGGCCTAGACGCGCGTTCGTCCGATGGCCCGCCCGCGGTCCGGCGCAGGGGAGGTCAACGGCTCAGGTGGGGAGACGGTTCAACCGCCTCCCGCCGCTCGAGGCCGGCGCCCAGCTCCTCGACGAGCGTCTTCGCCACGGCGAGCGCCGAATCCATGGCCGCGGGATCGACCCGCGCGGGCGTGTCGTCCGGCTGGCGGGCGCGCGGCGTCGTGCCGTCGGCGTCCAGGCAGGCC
>CALMNS010000555.1 GCA_937871635.1 uncultured Solirubrobacter sp. | reverse complement strand
CGCCCGCCTTGCGGGTGAGCTCGACGACCCGCGCGGCCGGCACGTCGTCGCCGACGGTGATCGCGAGGTCCTGCCGGACGGAGGGGAAGGAGGTCAGGTCGGCGTAGGCGGGCACCGCATCGGCCGCGGCGAGCGCCGCGCCGAGGTCGAGCTCGAAGCCGGCCACCGGGTCCTCGAGATCCCAGCGCCCGGCGCCGCGGGGAGGGATCCCGCCGGGCCGGCGGGGGGGCGCCCCCCCGAGGAGGGCGGGGGCCGCCCGCCCCGGGTGCAGGAAGGGGGGTCTTCCCCTCTCCGCGAAACCGCTAGCCGGTGCTAGCGCCTGAGTAGCACTGGCTAGCGCTTCGGCGGCGGACACCACCGCCCACTCCACTCGGAGGGCGTCGAGCACCGCTGCGAGGATCGCCTTGGCCGCGAAGAAGTCGGCGCGCGGCGGCTCCGCCTCGCGCCAGCTGGGTGGCCGCAGCGCCCCCGTCAGGAGCGCCGCGAGGTGCAGCGGCTCCTCGTCGGGCTCATAGACGGCGCCCAGCTCGAAGAGCCGCACGTCTCCCGCGCCGCGCGCGCGGTTGCCGCGGACCGCGTCGAGCAGCGATCCGACCAGCGTGGTGCGCATGAGCGACTGGTCCTCGCTCATCGGGTTCTCCAGCCGGATCGCGTCACCGGCGCCGAGCCCGAGCCGCGCGGCGCGGTCGGGCGCCTCGAAGCTCCAGCCGACCGCCTCGCTCACCCCCGCGCCGACCAGCGCGTCCTCCGTCCGCCGCCGCAGCCGCTGGGCCACCGAGAGCCGGCCCGACGCGCCGCGGCGCGAGGGCAGGGTCGCCGGGAGCCGCTCGAGGACCACGAGCCGGGCGACCTCCTCGATGAGGTCGACCTCGCGGGTCACGTCGTTGCGCCGGTGGGCGGGGACCGTGACATCGAAGCCGTCGGGTGCCGGCTCGAGCGCGAAGCCGAGCGACGCGAGCACGTGGGCGATCTCCGGCTCGGTCACCGCGATCCCGAGCAGGCGCTCGATCCGCGCGGTGCGCAGGCGCAGCACGGCGTGGGCGAAGCCGTCGCCGCCCGCCGGGGCCGACCGCTCGTCGATCGTCCCCTCGACGAGGCGCGCCCCGCAGAGCTCCATCATCAGCCGGGTGGCGAGCACCTGGCCCTGCATGGCCTGCTCGGGCGCGAGGCTCTTCTCGAACCGCCCCGACGCCTCGGTGCGCAGGCCGAGCCGCGCGCTCGTGCGCAGCAGGTTCGGCCCGTCCCAGGTCGCCGCCTCCATCAGCACGCGCGTCGTCGTGTCGCTCACCTCGGAGCGCGCGCCGCCCATCAGCCCGGCGATCGAGGTGGGGCCGTCCCCGTCGGCGATCAGGCACACGTCCGGGTCGAGCGTGCGCTCGACGTCATCGAGCGTGGTCATCGTCTCCCCCGGCCGTGCGCGGCGCACCGTCAGCCGGCCGCCGGCCACCCGGTCGAGGTCGAACGCGTGCAGGGGCTGCCCCGTGGCCAGCATCACGTAGTTCGTGATGTCGACCACGTTGGAGATCGGGCGCTGGCCCGCGGCCATCAGCCGGGCCTTGAGCCAGGGAGGCGACGGGCCGATGGCGACGTCCTCGAAGACGCGCGCGGTGAAGCGCGGGCAGAGGTCGGGGGCCTCGACGACGACCTCCGCGCCGTCGACGGCGGGGCCGCCGCCCGCGCCGGGGTCCTCGGCCCAGGGCGGCGG
>CALMNS010000554.1 GCA_937871635.1 uncultured Solirubrobacter sp. | reverse complement strand
GCCGTGTTGACGACGAGCTCCAGCACCTGCTGGGTCCCGGCCGAGTCGAGCGCCACCCGGTCGGCGAGCCCCTGCGCCTCGACGAGGTGGCGCATGACGCCCTCGGCGGTCGGCGAGCGGCAGATGTTGCCCAGGCAGACGAAGAGGAGGCGGACGTCGCTCACGATCGCGCCCGCCGGTCCCAGGCCCCCGTGAAGAGCACCCAGGTCACGCCCGCGAGCACGGTGGCGGTCACCGGGCCGGGACGGCCGGTCACCGCGCGGGCGGCCACCCAGCCGGCCGCGGCGTGCGCGACGTAGAGGACGTGCGCGCCGGGCGGCATCACCCGGTCGCGAGGCGGGACGTCGAGCGGCCACCAGAGCCACGGCACCGTCGCGTTCATGGCGTCCGTGACCGCGTTGACCGACCCGTCGAGCGGCGTGAGCGGGCGCGAGAAACTGACCGCGAGCGCGGAGTCGGGGCGGCGGGGAGCCATGGCCACGCCATACTGCCCGAGTGACCGCCAGCCCAGACGACCTGCTCTCCGAGGCCGCGCTCAACGCGGCCGTGACCTCGCTCGTGGAGCGCAATCGCCATCACTTCGAATCCATGACCGAACCCGAGCGCCTCGACGCGGTCGGCCACTGGCGCGAGCTCGCCGTGTCCGTGCTGACCGCCGCGGGCGCGGCGCTCCAGCTGCCCGCCCAGACGGACTCGGACCCGAGCGCCCCGGGCCGGGCGGTCGTCGTCTTCGAGGACGCGGGCGGCGACCAGGTCGCCGTGCACGCGAGCTTCTTCCCCGAGCTCGAGGACCTCGGGGGCGGGGAGGTGGCCGGCACGCCGGCCCAGGCGACCGCGCTCGAGCTCCTGCAGGGGATGGCGGAGGCGGCCGAGGAGGAGGACGGCGAGCCGGGTGGGTGACCCGGTCCGGGCGCTCACCCCGGCGGGCGCCAACGCTCGCCGCCGGCGGCGCGCTCGAAGCCGATCCAGAGCACGTTCATCGCGGTGGCGACGACGTGCTCGCGGGGGACCTCGGGATGGACGCTCCACCAGACGGCCAGGCCGGTGAGGCCGGAGCGGATGAGCTCGACGCTCATCTCGAACGCCGCCGGGTCGTCGGCGCCCGCCAGGTTCGGCGCACCCGCCTCGGCTCCGAGGATCTCCACCAGCGCCGCCAGGCCGCGGGCGTTCACCTCGCGGAAGTCCGCCTCGAGCTCCGGGTCGCCCGGCGTGCCCTGGAACATCCGCGCGGCGAACGGATGCGTCTCGACGTAGGCGGCCCACGCCGCGATCGCCCGGGGGATCCGCACGGCGGCCGGCTCGTCGCCCGGGAGGTGCTCGCGCCACAGGGCCAGCAGCTCGTCCGTGTGGCGCTCGAGCAGGCGGCGGTGCAGCGCGCGCTTGGAGGCGAAGTGGTCGTAGAGGACGGGAGCCGAGACACCCGAGGCCCGCGCGATCGCGTCCATGGAGGCCAGGTGATAGCCGCGCTGGGCGAAGAGGGCGGCGGCCGCCGTCTCGATGAGCTCGCGGCGCGCCTCGGCGGTCAGCCGCCGCCGGGGCTCCTGCGTTGACAAGCTAACGCTCCTTAGGTAGAACCTGCTGAGCGTTAGCTTATGACTTCGAGCGGGGCGGTCGCGATGGGCGAGCTGGTGGAGGATCCTGTGCTGCGGCAGCGGTACCGGTTCGAGCGAGGGACGGACGCCGACGGCGAATTCCTCGTGGTGGAGCTGTGGTGCGACCCGGGCGGGGGCGTGACGCCGCACGTGCACCCGACGCAGTTCGAGCGCTTCGGGATCCTCGAGGGCCGGGCAGAGTTCCTCTCCGGGCGGACGTGGCGCGAGCTGGGGGCGGGGGAGGCCATCGACGTCCCGCCCGGGACCCGCCACGCGTTCCGCAACCGCGGGAACGCGACGGTCCATTTCCGCACGCTCGCCCGGCCGCCCGAGAGCCTCGAGGCGTTCCTCACCGACGTCGCCGCCCTCTCGCGGGCCGGCGCGATGATGCGCCCGGGGCTGCCGCGGAACCTCACCGGGATCCTCGGCGCGGCCGTGGTGGCCAAGGCCTACCGCGACTCGACCGTCCTCGAGCTCCCGCCCGTCCCCGTGCAGCGCCTCCTGCTCGACCCGCTCGTCCCGATCTCCCGGCGGCGTGGGCTGCGCCCGGGGAGACTCGCCGAGGCGCTTGGGTGAGCGAGACGCGCGAGCCGGCCGGAGCGGGCGCTCAGGCCGGCGCGGGGAAGTGGAGGTCGAGCCCCCGGCCGGCGACGCCGATCCGGACCCGGTCCTGCAGGCCGAGCTCCGCGAAGGGGCTGTCGGCCGGCACCCGGAGCGTGCCCAGCGCCGGCCCGCCGCGGAGGGTCCCGCGACCCACGGCGCGGGCGGGAGCGCCGGCCAGCGTCCCGAGGACGAGGCCGAGG
>CALMNS010000553.1 GCA_937871635.1 uncultured Solirubrobacter sp. | reverse complement strand
GCGGCTGCGCGGGCGGCCGCACTCGCCGGCGCGCGACGCCGCCGCGGTCCGCCACCACTACGACGTCCCCGCCGAGTTCTTCGGGCTCTTCCTCGGCCCGACGATGGCCTACAGCTGCGCGGTCTACTCGCGCGGGGCGACCTCGCTCGAGGAGGCCCAGCGCGACAAGCTCGAGCTCGTCTGCACGAAGCTGGCCCTCGAGCCGGGCGAGCGGGTGCTCGACGTTGGCTGCGGCTGGGGGTCGTTCGCCATCCACGCCGCCGAGGAACACGGGGTCCACGTCGTCGGGATCACCCTCTCGGAGGCCCAGGCCCGCGCGGCGCGCGAGCGGGTCGCCGCCGCCGGCCTGGCCGACCGGATCGAGATCCGGACCGCCGACTACCGCGCCCTCCCCGCGCACGAGCGCTACGACGCGATCGCCTCGATCGGGATGGTCGAGCACGTCGGCGAGCCGCAGATCGACGCGTATGCGAAGGTCCTCGCCGGGCACCTCGCGCCGGGCGGACGGTTGCTCAACCATGGGATCGCGCGCCTGCGGCCCGGCCCGGCCAACGCCGGCCCGTTCTCGGAGCGGTACGTGTTCCCCGACGGCGACCCCCTCCCGCTCAGCCGCATCCAGCTCGCCCTCGAGCGCGCCGAGCTGCGCACGGAGCACGTCGAGGCGTTCGGCGCGGACTACGTGCGGACGCTGTGGGCGTGGGCCGACAACCTCGACGAGCGGCTCGAGGAGGCCGAGCGCCTGGCGGGGCCGGAGCGCCTGCGGGTGTGGCGGCTCTACCTCCGCGCCGCCCGCAACGGCTTCGAGACGGGGCACACCTCGATCTACCAGGTCCGCTGCGTGCGCCAGCAGGACGCCCGCACGAGCGAGCGCGCGCCGCGGTCGCTGCGGGCCAACGCGGGCCGCGGCGACCGGGTCGAGGCGTAGAGGCGTAGTGGCCGGGGCGTAGGCTCCGCCCATGCCTCCCATCTCCCGCGGCTTCCAGGGGCGGCGCCCGCCGCCCGCCGAGTCCGAGCGCCTCCCGCCGGGCCAGTACCTCGTCCACGACTTCCCCGTCCTCTCCGCGGGCCCGACGCCGCGCACGCCGCTCGACCGGTGGAGCTTCACCGTCGGCGCGACGAGCTGGAGCTGGGAGGCGTTCCAGGCGCTCCCGAGCGAGACGGTCACCCGGGACATCCACTGCGTGACGAAGTGGTCCAAGCTCGGGACGGTGTGGGAGGGCGTCGCCGTCGACACGCTGCTCGAGGCGGCCGGCGGGACGGGCGGGGCCACCCACCTCATGGCCCACTGCGACGGCGGCTACACGACCAACCTCGCCCTCGACGACGTGACGGGCGGCAAGGCCTGGGTCGCCTACGCCTTCGACGGGGCGCCGCTCGAGCCCGAGCACGGCGGGCCGGCGCGGCTGCTCGTCCCGCACCTCTACTTCTGGAAGTCGGCCAAGTGGCTGCGGTCCTTCGAGCTGCTCGACGGCGACCAGCCGGGGTTCTGGGAGGCGTTCGGGTACCACGATCGCGGCGATCCGTGGCTCGAGCAGCGCTACCAGGGCGACTGAGCCGGCGAGACGTCGGGGCCGCGCTGCGCCCGTTCGAGCACCGTCCGGAGCACGTCGACGGTGTTGGCAGCGGCTAGAGAGAGGTGCTGACCGTCGGACGAAGCTTGCGCCAGGGCAGATCTCCGGGATTCGCCGCCATCGGGCCACTGGCCTCGGCGAGGACCACGTGAGAAGCGATGGCGCCGAAGTCCGCGCGGAAGTGCACCGCGCTCTTGGCGACGATGATCCTCATCCACGACGGCTCGACGTCGACCATGCTGAGCAGCACACGGTCAAGCATCTGCGTCCGTGCGCTCGAGACGGCGACGAGCACGCCGTCGACCTCGAGGCACGCGCACGGTCCGGCATGGACCGTGGCGCCGGTCATCATGGGGCCCCGCAGCAGCACGTCGCCGTCGGCAATCGAGCGCACGGTGAAGCGTCTCGTCACCGGCGGGTCGCTCGGCGTCCCGTCCCAGGTGGTGACCCTCGATCCCAGGGCGAGATCCACGTCGCTGCCGACGCCGGCCTCAGCGGCGGCCGACGCGGCGGCGTCGTCGTTGAGCAGGCCGAGCGCCACCCGCCCTGGCCACCTGCGACCGGCGCCCGCGCGGAGCAACGCGTGCAGCATCCCGGTCGTGTTGCCGTCCGCGCCGGCACCGGGGTTGTCCTGGACGTCGGCCACCATCACCGGTCCTTCACTTGACGTGGCGAGCTTCAGGGACGCCGCTACCGCGTCGTCCGGCTTCAGCAACGCGGGGCGCCAGGACGCTCGTGCCTTCGTCACCTGCTCGGCGATCGCGTCGGCGATCGCGTCGGCGCGTGACCCGTAGGACCACACCGTCGGGCCGCAGTGGGCGACGTCCGCGGCTGGGAATCCGGCCGCGAAGCTCGTGGCCCGGTCGACCCGGGCGACGGTGCGATAGATGGCGGCGGCGGGCTCGGACAGTGTCGTCTGGGCGATGACGCGGATCAGGAACGGGATGCGTCGCATCGCGTAGGGCGCTCTCCCTCCGAGCCGCAGGCGCCGGTTGAGCAGCTCGAACGCCGCGACCCCGGTCTCCACCATGTCGACGTGAGGGTAGGTCCGGTAGGCCACGACGTAGTCGGCGTGCCGCAGCAGCGGTTCGTCGACGTTGGCGTGGAGGTCCACGCTGACGACCACGGGGACGTGGGGACCGACGATCCGTCGGACCTCGGCGACCAGGAACGCGTCCGGTGCATCGAGGTGGTCGCACACCGCGGCGCCGTGCAGGTCGAGGTAGATCCCGTCGAGCTTCCCGGCGGAGGTCAGGTCCGTGCGAAGCGCGGAGAGGATCTGCTCGAAGGCGTCGCGAGTGACCGAACTCGACGGTGAGGCCCCGGCCCAGCACGAGCCGAGGACCTCCCAACCCGATCGGGCTGCCTCGGCGAGGAAGCCGCTGATGGGCATGCCGCTGGTGGTGTGCCTGGACAGCATCGCCTCCCCTCGCGCATAGGGCGGGAAGAAGTCACCGCGTTCGAAGGCGGCCCAGTCGGACACCGCCGGGGCGAAGGTGTTGGCTTCGTGCTGGAACCCGGCGACGAGAACGCGCACGAGCTATCGACGCGTCCTGTCACCGATCCAGCGCAGGCAGCGCGACCACGCGTCGCTCGCGGCGCGGGGGTCGTAGTTCTCGCGGTAGTCGGCGAAGAAGGCGTGACCCGCCTCCGGGTAGAGGACGATCTCCGAGGCAACCGCCGTAGGGCTTCCATCGGCGAGCCGCCGCTTCATCTCCTGCACGGTCGTGACCGGGATCGCCTCGTCGCGGCCCCCGTGCAGGCCGAGCACCGGGGTCTTCAAGTCGGCGGACGCGACGTCGATCGGGTGGCGCGGGAAGCGGTCGGGATCGTCGGGGAACGTGCCGTCCCCGTCGAGGATCCCGTACCAGGCCACAGCGGCGGCGAGGCGACGGTGAGCCGCGTACAGCCACGTCCACCGGCCACCCCAGCAGTAGCCCGTGACCGCGACGCGCGACGTGTCCGCCCCTTGGGTGGCCGCCCAGGCGACGGTCGCGTCGAGATCGGCCATGACTTGCGCGTCGGGGATCTTGAGCAGCAGGTCCTCGACGAGCGTGGCGACGTCGGCGAACGACTGCGGATCTCCCTGACGGACCATGAGGTCCGGCGCGACGGCGAAGTAGCCCTCGTGGGCGAAGCGACGCGCAATGTCCGCGATGTGCTCGTGCAGCCCGAACGCCTCGCTGAGCACGAGGACGACCGGACGGTCGGGCGAGCCTTCCGGCCAGGCGGCGTAGGCGGGTATGTCCCGGTCACCGGCGGCGATGGCCGACCGGCGCACGTCCAGTCCGGTGCTGGTCGTGTGGATCGCCGTAGCGGGATCGCCGCGTCCGGCGGCGGGGGCGTAGCCCATCTCGCCGTCGTCGTTGGTGGCGGAGTCGGCGTGGGTCATCAGAACTTTCCGTTGTTGTTCTTGCAGGCGTCCTGAGGCGGGATGACCTCGACGACGTCCCAGTGTTCGGTGATGGAGCCGTCCGCGACCCGGTACAAGTCGTAGAAGGCGGCCACCCGGGGTTCGAGCTGGGCGTCGACCAGCGCGCCCTCGCTCATGGCCAGGACGAGGTTGCCCCATCCGAGGACCTTGACGAGGCGGTCATACCGAGGGCCCGCGGCCTCGCCGTCGCGCGCGGCCTTCAGGCCGTCCACGAGCGCCGGAACGCCGTCGGCGAGGTCCGGGTTGTGCTGCGCGAGGGCGTCGCCGTCGAAGAAGCGCCCGATCTCGTCGAACGCTCCTGCGACGAGGATGGACTCCGTGAACGCCTCGACGAGGCGCTTGTTCGCGTCAGTCGCGCCGTCGTCGACGACGTCGGACGCCCCGTCGGTCATCGTGCGTCCGCTGGGGTTGGGCGCCGGCGGCGTCGATTGCAGGTTGTCCCAGTGCTCGACGATGCGGTCGTCCTCCCACCGGTGCACCTCGAAGCCCACCATGGGCCCCCAGTCGCCGAGCTCGTACTCCAGATGGGCGACGCTGTGGTCACCGTCGGTGAACGCCCGATGCGCGACGACCTTCGTCCGGTCGGCGGGCAGGGAGTCCATCAACTCGAGGATCGGTCGAAGGCCGTCCTCCAGCCCGAGGTTGTGCTGGATGTACCGGCGCGAGTCGAAGTGCGCCAGCGGCGCCCGTTCGCGGGTCTCGAGGCTCCTCTGGATCTGCACGGTGCGTTCGTGGTACGGGATCGTCATCGATGTGCTCCTTGGAAGGGGTGGGCTGCGCGGTGTCAGTGAGGTGCGGTGGGGTGCGCCGGACCGGCCGCGCTCGACCCACGCGGCGTGCTCGGCGGCTGGCACGAGCCGGCCGCCGGTCGTCCAGGCCACGTGGGTGGCACGCGCCAGGTGATCGGCCAGGCCAGACGCTGCGAGGTAGGCGCGTCCGGCCTCCGTCGCACAGAGCATCGAAGGTCCGCCCAAGCCCGCGGCCGCGGACGGCTCGAGCTTCAGGTCCTCCTGGAGGAACGCCAGCGACACGTGCCGCAGCAGCGCGGCGTCGGTCACGGTGTAGACGCCGGCCGTCACGGCACGGGCGATGTCGGCGGCCGGGATCGATGCGCGGGGCACCGCGAGCCCCTCGGCCTCGGTGCGTGCACCGAGGCCCAGGTCGTAGACCGAGGGACGGGATCCTGACGGCGCGAGCAGCTGCATCAGGACCGTCGGCGCCTCGACGGGCTCGGCGAACAGGCAGTGCACCGAACCGCCGAACCGCCGTCTCAGTCCGAGCGCGATGCCGGACGGCGCGCCGCCTACGCCGCACGGGAGGTACACGAAGAGCGGGTGGCGCTCGTCGACGATCACCCCCATCCGAGTCAGCTGATCACCGAGCTCCTCGGCCGCCGTCGCGTAGCCGTACAGCAACACGAGCGAGTTCTCGTCGTCGATGAAGAAGCTGCGCGGATCGCCGACCGTCGCGGCTCGGCCGCCCTCCACGGCGCGCTCGTAGTCGCCGGTGTGCTCGACGACGTCGACACCGTGGTCGCGCAGGCGCTCCTTCTTCCACTCGCGCGCCTCGACGGACATGTGCACCGTCGTGGCGAAGCCGAGGGCCGCTGCCGTGATTCCGACGCTGAGACCGAGATTGCCGGTCGACCCCACGACGATGCGGTGACGGGCGAAGGTGCGCCGGGCGGCATCGTCAGCCAGCGACCGGTAGTCACGCCCGCCGAGCAGTCCCGCCGCCGACGCCACGCGTTCGGCCACCTCGAGAACCGCATAGAGGCCGCCGCGCGCCTTGATCGACCCACCGACGGGCAGGTCGTGGTCGGCCTTGACGAGCAGTCGGCCCCACGCGGGCTCGAAGCCGATCGCCGGTGCGAGGCGCTCGGCACCCAGCAGCGCCGACGCGATGCGCCCGTCGCTGGGCTGCAGCTCGGGGAACAACGCCGCCAACGTAGGCCGGAACCGCTCGAGGCGGGCGTGCGCATCCGCGATCCCGGTCTCGTGCGCGGCGAGCGCCGCGGACGCGCGGTCGCCGTGCGTCCGCGTCCAGAGGAGCGGCCGGCGCTGCCGCAACCCGTCGACGGTCGCGACATCCAAGCGCCCCGCTTCCGTCACCGGCATGCGGGCCAGAGGCGATGGCGATGGAGGGAAACGGCGGAGGGGACGGTCATCGCCGGCGGAGTGTCGCGCGTTCGTCGAGCCGTTTCCAAGACCCAGATGCGCGTGCTTCAATGCCGGTTCGGCATGGAGCTTCGGCAACTGCGCTATCTCGTCGCGCTCGCCGCAGAGAAGAACTTCACGCGCGCGGCGGGGCGTGCCCACGTCGCGCAGCCGGCGCTGTCGCGTCAGATCCGAAGGTTGGAGGACGAGCTCGGCGTCGCCCTGGTGGATCGAACCAGCCGCCGAACCGCCCTGACGCCCGTCGGCGCGGAGCTCGCCGCGAACGCTCAGGCGATCCTGGCTGACGTCGATGCCGCCACCGACCACGCGCGCAGCGCGGTGCGCCTGCAGACCGGACGGATCGTGCTCGGAGTCACGCTGGCGCCCGGAGCCGTCGACGTCCCTGACCTGCTGCGTGCCTACCACGCCCTTCATCCGGGCGTCGAGCTGGCCGTGGAGGAGGACCTGAGCAGTCGGCTGGTCGAGCGGGTGCGCAAGGACGAGGTGGACCTTGCCGTCGTCGCCGCCACGGACGAATCGACGCGTGGGCTGAGCACGGACATCCTCGCCGTCGAACCGCTGATGGCGGTCGTCCCCGCCGGTGACCCGCTGGCCGGTGAGCCGGACATCCGCCTCGAGCAGCTCGCCGGCCGCCCGCTGGTCGTCGGTCCCGCTGGCGCGTCGGTCCGCCGCATGATCGAGCGGCAGGCGACGGACGCGCACCTCGCCATGCGCTTCGCCTTCGAGACCAACGTCAACGCACGGATGGTGGAGCTCGTCGCTGACGGACTGGCGTCGACGGTGCTGCCGTCCTCGGACGTTCCCGCCGGCGAGGCCGGCGTCTGCGCGGTTCCGCTCGCCCATCCGGATCTCGTGCACCAGGTGCTCCTGGCGCGCCGGACACGACGTCGGTTGTCCCCGTCGGCCGCTTCGCTGGCTCGACTCTTCCTCGAGCGCTATCCGCCGTTGAAGGTGACCTCCTGAGCGAGGCGACGGCGGTGCGTCTCCCCTCTCCGAGCTCGACCGGGGGAATCGCAGCCGGGTGACGTCTTCAGTGTCCGGCCCTCCCGGCGATCACTGAGGCAGTGCATGTCTTGCGGCGAGTGGTGTTCAGTGGGGCCGGGACCTTCGCGGCGCTCGGCGCAGCCGCCATGTGGACCTACGAGTGGATCGCGGGCGCCACGTTGCCGGTGTCCTACGGGCAGTGGGAGCCGGACGGTCCGTTCGAGCGCCACGAAATCCCCGCCACGCCGCCGTTCGGGTCGCTCGACTGGTTCCTGCTGACGGTTCCTCGCGTCGCGATCACCGGACTCGTGCTGGCCGCGCTTGGTTGGGCGATCGCGGCTCGGATCGGCCGCCGCGGGGCCTGGCGCGCTTCGATGAAGTGCGGGGTCGCGGCCGTCGCTGCGTTGCTGATCGTGCTGGCCCGGGTCGCGAGCCTTGACGTGCTCGAGCTCCGCCCGGGCGTCTATGCCGCCGAGTTCGCCATCGCGGCTGCGCTGGTCACCGCAGTCGCCGTCCGTCCATCGCCACGCTCCTCCGGCTAACCGCCCGTTCGCCGCCGGCGACACCGACGAGTTCGTGACCCTTAGGGGCGGGGCGCGTCGAAGCGCTCGAGCGCTAGGCGGCGTCCCGCGGCGAGACCCCGACCTGCGCCTCGCCCGGCTCGTGCAGGAGGAAGCCGGCGGCGTCGAGGACGCCCCGGTCGCGCAGTCGGCAGAGCCGGCCGAGCGGCCCCTTCTGGTCGGGCTCCCACGCCCCAACCGCGGCGGTCTCCTCGAGCGGCCGCAGCCCGTGCTCGACGGGCTCCTCGAGGGCCTGGCGCAGCCACACGAGGTCGTCGGAGATCCGGCGCGGGCGCTCCTCGGCGGGTGCGCTGGGCTCACCCGCCCCGAGCGCCGGCCCCACCTCGTCCGCCCGGCGCTCTGAGACACCGGGCGGAAGGGCGAGGGCGACGCCGAGGGCGTTCATCCAGTCGGGCTTGGGGCCGACGAGCTCGAGCAGGGCCATGGCTCAGATCATGCCAGGACCTTCTCGGGCTCGCGCCGGGTGGGCTCCTCCGGGCCGGCGGCGGGCGCCCCGTCGTGGTCGAAGCGGGGGAGCCACTCCAGCCAGCGCGGGAGGTACCAGTTGCGCTCCCCGAGCAGCTTCATCGTCGCGGGGAGGAGCACCGCACGGACGATCGTCGCGTCGATGAGGATGGCCGTCGCCAGGCCGACGCCCATCATCTTGAACTCGATCGAGCCGAGCGTCGCGAAGATCGCGAACACGGCGATCATCACCGCCGCCGCGCTCGTCACGGTCCCCGCCGTGGCGGTCACGCCCTCGGCCACCGCGCGGTCGGTCGGCATCCCGCGCGACCACGCCTCGCGCACCCGGCTGAGGATGAACACGTGGTAGTCCATCGACAGGCCGAAGAGGATCACGAAGAGGAACATCGGCAGCCAGGAGACGATCGCCCCGGGGGACTCGAAGCCGAGCAGCCCCTCGAGGTGCCCGTCCTGGAAGACCCAGACGAGCACGCCGTAGGCGGCGCCCACCGAGAGCAGGTTCATCGCGATCGCCTTGATCGGGATGACCAGCGACCGGAAGGTCACGAGCATGAGCAGGAACGCGAACCCGAGGACGAAGGCGAAGACGAGCGGGGCGCGCGAGCCCATCCGGTCGTTGAAGTCCTTCGTCCCGGCCGCCTCGCCGGTCACGCCGGTCTCGACGCCGGGCAGGGCGCCGAACGCCGCCGGCACGACGTCGGTCCGGAGCTCGCGCAGGCCGGCCATCGACGCCGCGTCGGTCCCGTCGCCCGCCATCGGGACGCGCAGGGACGCGACCGTCCGGTCCGGGGAGACGGACACGTCCACGGGCCCGTTGAGGTGCGGTGCGGCGTCGACGCGCCGCTTGAGCTCGTCGAGCCGCGAGGCGACCTCCGGCGCGGTGACGTCCGCGGCGCGGACGGCGATGACGCCGGGGAGCTGCCCGCCCGGGAAGGCGGCCTCCATCCGGTCGTAGGTCTGCATGACCGGCAGGTCGGAGGGCAGGTCCTCGAGCGACGGCAGCGCCGTCTTCATGCCCAGCGCGGGGAAGGCGAGGACCGCGAGCAGCCCGGCGGAGAGGACCGCCGCGACCCACGGGCGGCGGAGGACGACGCGCAACACGGACGCCCAGGAGACCCGCGAGGGGCGCCCGCCCCGGCCGCCCCGGCCGCGCCCGAGCAGCGGGACGCGGCCGCGATCGACCCGGTCGCCGAGCCAGGCCAGCATCGCCGGCACGACCGTGACCGAGCCGATCATCGCCACGGCGACCACCATCATCGAGCCGAGCCCGAGCGAGGTGAAGGTCGGGTCCCCGGCCAGGAGCATCCCCGCCATGGCGACGATCACCGTGACGCCCGAGACGAGCACGGCCCGTCCGGAGGTGGCCGCGGCGATCTGCAGCGCGTCGCGCTCCGAGGCCCCGCGTGCCCGTTCCTCGCGCTCGCGGCGCAGGTAGAAGAGCGTGTAGTCGACGCCGACCGCGAGCCCGATCAGCAGCACGACGGAGGACACCGCCTCGTCCATGGGCAGCAGCTGGGAGACCAGCGCCACCAGCCCGAGCGTCCCCATCACCGCGGTGAGCCCGAGCAGCAGCGGGATGCCGGCCGCGACGAGGGCGCCGAAGGCGACGAGGAGCACGCCGAGGGTGACCGGGAGGGAGAGGATCTCGGCCCGGCGGAAGTCGTCGTCGAAGGACTTCGAGAGCGCGATCTCCGCGCTCGCGTCGCCGAACTGGCCGACGAAGACGCCGGGGTTCTCCCGGCCGGCGCGCTCCACCGCGGCGACGATCGGCCGGACGGCGGACTCCGTCGCCGCGTCGTCGCCCGGCAGCTCGAAGGCCACGAGCCGGGAGCGCCCGTCTTCGGAGACCTGCGAGGCGTCGAGG